>JAKFUJ010000004.1 GCA_021732805.1 Betaproteobacteria bacterium
CATATTCTTTGAGGATATATAAGGGGGTCATTACCATCGACAGCATCTAATTAACAGGTGCTGCACATGTATCTCTACGATGCGGTGGATCAACGGCTGGTCGATCAACGGGTGGCGCAATTCCGCGACCAGACCCGGCGCTTCCTTGCCGGCGAGTTGACCGAGGACAATTTCCGTCCGCTGCGCCTGCAAAATGGCCTTTATATTCAACGATTTGCGCCGATGCTCCGGGTGGCCATCCCTTATGGTCTGCTGGCCTCCAGGCAATTGCGGGCGCTCGCTCACATTGCGCGCAAATGGGATCGCGGCTATGGCCATTTCAGCACCCGGCAGAACATCCAGTTCAACTGGCCGAAGCTGGAGGACGTACCCGACATCCTCGCCCACCTGGCGACCGTGCAGATGCACGCCATCCAGACCAGCGGCAACTGCATCCGCAACACCACCACCGATCATTTTGCCGGCATCGCAGCCGACGAAGTCGTTGATCCACTGGTGTGGTGCGAACTGATCCGCCAGTGGTCGACCTTTCATCCGGAGTTCGCCTACCTGCCGCGCAAATTCAAGATCGCGGTGTCGGGCGCGGAACAGGATCGTGCCGCGATCCAGGTGCATGACATCGGCTTGCAGGCGGTGCGCGGCGCAGACGGTGAAACCGGCTTCCGGGTACTGGTGGGCGGTGGCCTGGGACGCACGCCGATCATTGGCACGGTGATCCGCGAATTCCTGCCGTGGCCGCATCTGCTGGGCTATCTCGACGCCATCCTGCGCGTTTACAACCGCTACGGGCGGCGCGACAACAAATACAAGGCGCGTATCAAGATCCTGGTCAGGGAGTTGACGCCCGATGTGTTCCGCGCGCAGGTCGATGCCGAGTGGGCGCACCTCAAGGACGGGCCGGTGACGCTGACCGCCGCGGAAGTCGACCGCATCACACAGCGCTTTACGCGTCCGCAATACCAGACGCTGGAGCCGCTGTCGGTGCATTACACGCAGGCGCTGGCGCGCGAGCGCGGCTTTGCCAACTGGGCGGGGCGCAACGTGCATGCGCACAAGGTGCCGGGTTATGCGGCAGTGACACTGTCGCTGAAAAAGACCGGCATTGCGCCGGGCGATGCGACTGCGGAGCAAATGGATGCCGTCGCCGATCTTGCCGATCGTTACAGTTTCGGTGAGCTGCGCGTGTCACATGAACAGAACCTGATCCTGTCCGACGTGAAACAGTCCGACCTGCATGCGCTGTGGCAGGAAGCGAAAGCGCTGGGTTTGGCGACGCCGAACATCGGCCTGATCACCAACATCATTGCCTGCCCCGGCGGCGACTTCTGCTCGCTGGCCAATGCCAAATCGATCCCGGTGGCCGAGGCGATTCAGCGCCGCTTTGACGATCTCGACTACCAGCATGACATCGGCGAACTCGACCTGAACATTTCGGGCTGCATGAATTCCTGCGGTCATCATCACGTCGGCCATATCGGCATTCTCGGCGTCGACAAGCAGGGTGCGGAGTTCTACCAGATATCCATCGGTGGCGCGCAGGGCAATGCCGCTGCACTGGGCAAGGTCATCGGGCCGTCGTTTGCGCAGGACGAAGTGCCGGATGTGATCGAAAAACTGATTCAGACCTATCTGGCGATCCGCGACAGCGAGACCGAGCGTTTTGTCGATGTCGTGCGGCGCGTCGGAATCGCCCCTTTCAAGGAGCATGTGTATGGCAACGCTGATCAAAAACGCGAAAATCGCAGAGAACAACTGGCTGCGGCTTGAGTGCGGCGCCGACGGCGAGTCGCCGGCGGTACCGGCCACAGGCGACCTGCTGGCGCCGCTGCCATTGTGGCAGGCTGCCGCCGGCAAATTGCTGGCGCGCGGCGCGGGCCGGCTCGGCGTGTGGCTGGACAGCGATGAAGACCCGGCGCAGATTGCGGACAGTCTCGAAGCACTCAGCCTGATAGCCGTCAATTTCCCGCAGTTCACCGACGGGCGCGGCTATTCGACGGCGCGTTTGTTGCGCGAACGTTATGGCTGGACGGGCGAATTGCGCGCCATCGGCGACATCCAGCGCGACCAGTTGTTCTATCTGTCGCGTTGCGGCTTCGATGCTTTTCTGTTGAATGACGGACTGGACGTCCCCCAGGAGGACTTGCTTCGCAGCGCTCAGACTGCGCTGTCGGCGTTGCATGATTTTTCGGAAGGCTACCAGACCTCGGTCGAACGGCCGCAGCCGCTGTTTCGCCGTCGTGTGGAATCCGCAGACGGCGTGGAGCGCGCGTAAGCCATGAAGGCCGCCGGAACAGTCTATCTGGTCGGAGCCGGGCCCGGCGCGCCGGATTTGCTGACGTTGCGCGCCGCCGACCTGTTGCGCCGTGCCGATATTGTTTTTCATGATGCGCTGGTGCATCCGGACACGCTGGCGCTCGCCGTGCGTGCGGAAAAAATCGCGGTGGGCAAGCGTTGCGGACGGCATTCGACGGCACAACGCTTTATCAACAAGCGCCTGATCGATGCCGCGCAACGCCACGCCATCGTCGTGCGCCTGAAGGGCGGCGACCCGATGCTGTTCGGGCGCGCGCAGGAGGAAATTGACGCGTTGTCGGCAGCCAGTGTTTCCTTCGATATCGTGCCCGGCATCACCGCGGCGCTGGCAGCGAGTGCCGAACTGGGCATTTCGCTGACCCGGCGCGGCGTGAGCCGCAATGTCGCGTTTATCACCCCGCGCACCGGACGCGGTGAAAAGCAGCATGACTGGGCACGCAGCGCGCTGGCAGCGGACACCTGTGCCATCTACATGGGCGTGGGCGAAGCGCAGCACATTGCCGCGACGCTGATGGCGCGTGGAGCCAGCCCCGATCTGCCGCTGGTGGTGGTTGAAAATTCGACGCTGGCAACGCAGCGCAGTGTCGCGCTGCGGCTGGCTGATCTCCTCGCCGCCGCGTTGCCGGGCATCACCGGACCGGCAGTGATATTGCTGGGCGAGGTTTACCGGCGCGCTTTGCCGGAGATCGTGGCGTTCGCCGAAAAAAGGACAGACGCCGCCTAGCCTCACCCTCAGGAAACACGCTAAAATTCAGCCCTTTGGCGTGTGTGAGCGGATGTCATGCAAATCCTGCGCAGCGTAGCGGACGCTGCCACCAGTCCCATCGCGCTGACCATCGGCAATTTCGACGGCGTTCATCTCGGTCATCAGGCGATGCTGGCCAAGCTGCGTACTGCGGCTGAGGCACGCGGCCTGCCGCCCTGCGTGATGACCTTCGAGCCGCATCCGCGCGAATTCTTTGCGCCGGACAAGGCGCCGGTGCGGCTGACCAGCCTGCGTGAAAAACTGGAATTGCTGGCGCAGCATGGCGTCGAGCGTACGCATGTGCTGCGTTTTAATTTTTCCCTGGCGCAGGTCACGGCGCAGGACTTCATCGACCGCATTCTGGTGCGCGGCCTCGGCGTGCGCTGGCTGCAGGTCGGTGACGATTTCCGTTTCGGCGCGCGGCGTGCCGGTGATCTGAACATGCTGAAGGCGCATGCGGCGCGCCACGGTTACGCGGTTGAGGCGATGGCGACGGTTGAGCTGGATGACGAGCGCGTGTCGAGTACCGCGGTGCGCGAGGCTCTGGCCGCCGGCGACATGGCGAAAGCGGCGCGTCTGCTCGGTCATCCGTATCGCATCAGCGGGCGCGTGGTACGTGGTGATCAGTTGGGCCGCAAGCTCGGATTTCCGACGGCCAATGTGCGGATGAAACATAATCGCCCGCCGCTGACCGGCATTTTTGCGGTCGAGTTCCGGCGTGCCGACGGCGTGCCGTTGCAGGGCGTGGCCAGCCTCGGCGTGCGGCCGACGGTGAAAGCGCAGGGAGCTGCGCCCGCACTCGAAGTGTATCTAATTGATTTTAAGCAAGAAATTTATGGTGAGCCGGTGAGCGTCGAGTTTCTGCATAAATTCCGTGACGAAGAGAAGTACGTGGACCTTGAAACGCTGACGCAGCAGATTGCACGCGACGCGGCCAACGCGCGGCAATTTTTTGCGCGACGTGTGGCGTCAGTTGCCTGAAGATCGGATATGTAATTAGAGAACCTGGTTTTTCCCTCACCCCCGGCCCCTCCCCCATCGGGGGAGGGGAGATAGTTGCAGCGACGGGCTGATGCCCGTCGCCGAATGAATGTTGACGAAACATGGCTGACTACAAAAAAACGCTGAACTTGCCGGACACGCCGTTCCCGATGCGTGGCGATCTGGCGAAGCGCGAACCGAAAATGCTCGAGCAATGGCGGGAGCGCAAGTTCTATCAGCGTATCCGCGATGCGAGCAAAGGTCGGCCGCGCTTTGTGCTGCATGACGGCCCGCCGTACGCCAACGGTGACATCCACATCGGCCATGCCGTCAACAAGATTCTGAAAGACATCATCGTCAAATCGAAATCGTTGTCGGGTTTTGACGCGCCGTACGTGCCGGGCTGGGACTGCCACGGCATGCCGATCGAAGTGCAGATCGAAAAACTGCACGGCAGGAATCTGCCGACCGCGGAAACACAGAAGCTGTGCCGCGCCTATGCGACGGAACAGGTTGAGCGCCAGAAAAAGGATTTCCAGCGCCTGGGCGTGTTGGGTGATTGGGACAACCCGTACCTGACCATGGCTTTCCGCAACGAGGCCGACGAGATTCGAGCGCTCGGCGTGCTGCTGAAAAAAGGTTATGTCTATCGCGGCCTGAAGCCGGTGAACTGGTGTTTTGATTGCGGTTCGGCGCTGGCCGAGGCCGAAGTCGAATACGAGGATCGCAAGGACATCACGGTCGATGTCGCGTTCCCGTTTGCCGAGCCGGAGAAAGTGGCGAAGGCTTTTGGACTGGCTTCGTTACCCGGCAAGCCGGGTTTTGCGGTGATCTGGACCACCACGCCGTGGACGTTGCCGGCAAACCAGGCATTGAATGTGCATCCCGAATTTATCTACAACCTGGTCGATACCGACAAGGGGCTGCTGATGCTGGCGGCCGATTTGCAGGAGGCTTGTCTCACGCGCTATGGCCTGACCGGAAAAACGCTGGCGTCATGCAAAGGTGCGGCGCTGGAGCGCATCAGTTTCAAACATCCTTTTTATGAGCGTCAGTCACCCATTTATCTGGCGGATTATGTGACGCTGGAGACCGGCACCGGCATCGTGCATTCGGCGCCAGCCTATGGCGTGGAAGACTTCCAGTCCTGCCGCAAGCACGGGTTGAAAGACGATGAAATCCTGACGCCGGTGCTGGGGAATGGAAAATACGCTGATTCGCTGCCGCTGTTCGGCGGACAGATGATCTGGAAAGCCAATCCGCAGATTGTTGCCCATCTTGAAGTGAAGGGCGTGCTGCTGGCGAAAGAGAACTACACCCACAGTTACATGCATTGCTGGCGGCACAAGACGCCGATCATCCTGCGTGCGACCACGCAGTGGTTCGCCGGCATGGACGAGGTGCCCGGCTACAACGGGGTGCAACCGAAGGAAATCCTGCGCGCGACGGCGTTGCGCGCCGTCGAGGCGACACGGTTTTTCCCGTCGTGGGGCAAAGCGCGGCTGCACGGCATGATTACCAACCGTCCGGACTGGACGCTGTCGCGGCAGCGGCAGTGGGGTGTGCCGATGCCCATCTTCGTGCATCGGGAAACCGGTGCCATGCATCCACGCACGCTGGAGTTGCTGGAAACCGTGGCGCAGCGTGTGGAAAAAGCCGGCATCGAAGCCTGGCAGGGGATTGATACCGTGGAATTGCTCGGCGCGGATGCCGCAACCTACGAAAAAATCAAGGACACGCTGGATGTGTGGTTCGACTCCGGCGCCACGCATTACACCGTGTTGCGCGGTTCGCATCAGGAACAGAGCGAGTTTCCTGCGGATCTCTATCTTGAAGGTTCGGACCAGCATCGCGGCTGGTTTCATTCCTCGCTGCTGACGGCGAGCATGATGGATGGCCGCGCGCCGTACGAGGCTTTGCTGACCCACGGCTTTGTCATCGACCTCGAAGGTCGCAAGATGTCGAAGTCCAAGGGCAATGCGATGTCGCCGCAGGCCATCGTGGATACGCTGGGTGCGGATATTCTGAGGTTGTGGGTCGCCAGCAGCGATTATTCCGGCGAGCTCACCATCTCGAACGAGATCCTCAAGCGCGTTGTCGAGTCCTATCGCCGCATCCGCAACACACTGCGCTTTCTGTTATCCAATATTTCCGATTTCGATGCGCAGCGCGATGTGCTGCCGGTCGACGAGTGGCTGGAAATCGACCGCTATGCGCTGGTGATGCTCAAGGATTTTCAGGATGCGCTGGTGCCGTCGGAGCGGGGCAGCAAACAGCCGCGCAACCCCGGTCATTACGGCGAGTATGAATTTCATCAGGTCGCGCAGCGATTGCAGACGTTCTGCTCCGAAGAACTGGGCGGGTTTTATCTCGACATTCTGAAAGACCGGCTGTACACCGCGCCGGCAGGTTCGCGTGCACGGCGCTCGGCACAGAACGCGCTGTACCGGATTACGCATGCGCTGACACGGCTGATGGCGCCGATCCTGTCGTTCACCGCGCAGGAAGTGTGGGAGCTGTTGCAACCGGGTGAGGCCGGCGTGTTCGAACAGACCTGGCTGGATATGCAACTGCCGGCTGACGCGGATGTATTGCGCGGGCGCTGGCAACCGTTGCGCGCGCTGCGCGGCGACGTCACCAAACGTCTTGAAGAGTTGCGCAGCGCCGGAAAAATCGGTTCCTCATTGGCCGGCGAACTCGATCTCTACGCCGAAGGCGATGCAGCGGCATTGCTGAAGTCTTTGGATGACGATCTGCGCTTCGTGTTTATTACTTCGCGGGCAACGGTGCATGAGAACAAAGCCGAAGACACACTGGAAACCGTGCTGCCCGGCGTGCGATTGAAAGTCAGCGCAGCCGCGCACACAAAATGCGAACGCTGCTGGCATTACCGCGCCGATGTCGGCCATGACGCACAGCATCCCGATTTGTGCGGCCGTTGCACGGCGAATCTGTATGGCGCAGGTGAGCCGCGGAGTCACGCCTGATGCTGCGCTGGCTGATGATTGCCGGTGTGGTGGTGATTCTGGATCAGGTCACCAAATACGCGGCAGTGGCGGCGTTGGCCTCCAAGCCGCCGGTGGAGGTCACCTCGTTTTTCAATCTGCTGCTGGTCTATAACCGCGGCGCGGCATTCAGCTTCCTGGCGGGCGCCGGCGGCTGGCAGCGCGAGTTGTTCACCGGCATCGCCATCGTCGCTTCGATATGGATAGTCTGGTTGCTGCGTCGTTATCCGAAACAATCGCTGTTTTGTCTGGCCTTGAGTCTGGTGCTGGGCGGCGCTGTCGGCAACGTGATTGATCGTGTGAGCATCGGCGCGGTCGTGGATTTTCTCGATTTCCACGCGTTCGGCTGGCACTGGCCGGCATTCAATGTGGCGGATTCCGCGATTACCTGCGGCGCAGCCTTGCTGATCTGGGACGGGTTGTGCGGTTCGCCGCAATCTAAAGATCATTATAAGTAATTGATTTTATTAATAAATATATACGAGACACCCTGTTGCCGATAGAGCGCAGGATATAATCTCTGTCATGCAAGTACTACTCGCCACCCCCCGCGGCTTCTGTGCCGGTG
>JAKFUJ010000392.1 GCA_021732805.1 Betaproteobacteria bacterium
GTTTGAGGCTTCGACTTCCGCCGGATCTTCTTCATCAAGATCGCGCAATGCAACCAGATCGGGATGACGGAACATGGCATTGCCATCGAAATCGATCTTGGCGTCGAGTGCCATCACCTTGCCGTCGCCGGTCAGTATCAGCGGATTGATTTCGGCGAGTGACGCATCATTTTCGTCGAAGGCCTTGTACAGGGATTGCAGCAACGCCCGCGCCTGCGGCACTGATGCCGCGGGCACGCCGATCTTTCTCGCAACATCATCGGCATCTGCATCGGTCAGTCCCTTGATCGGGTCGATGGCAACCTTGTGAATTTTTTCCGGGGTTTTTGCGGCCACTTCCTCGATGTCCATGCCGCCTTCGCTGGACGCCATCAGCACCACGCGCTGGGAGCCGCGGTCCACCACCATGCCGACATACAGCTCTTTCTTGATGTCGGCGCCCTCTTCAATCAAGAGCCGCCGTACCTTCTGCCCTTCGGGGCCGGTCTGATGCGTTTTCAGCTGCATGCCGAGAATGCTGGAGGCATATGTTTTTACTTCCGCGGGTGATTTGGCGACCTTCACGCCGCCGCCCTTGCCGCGGCCGCCGGCATGAATCTGCGCCTTGACCACCCACACACCGCCGCCCAGTTTCGCGGCTGCGCTGACCGCCTCGTCAACACTGAAACAGGGGATGCCACGCGGCGTGGGCACGCCGTATTTGCGCAACAGTTCTTTGGCCTGATACTCGTGAATTTTCATGGTCCTGATCCGCGTGAAATGCGCTCGTTGAAAAAAGCGTTCCTGTCCGCAGGGACGCCAATCTATTACAGCGGCTGCAACACCAGCCTTGACCGCAGTCAATAAACCCGCGATTGCGCAAAACGCGAGTCTGGAAGACACCGCAGGCGGGTTGCAACTGGGGTGAACTGGACGCACGACCCTCGCGCCAGTACCAAATTACTCCGGGAATATTGCTGCTTTTCGAGTATATCAAAGCACGTCTACGCCTTCGTGCGTCGGCAGTGCCGCGTTTCCCCAGCCTGTACACCTGGCTCCAGCGCATGTTCATTGCGCAAGCGTGTTGGCAAATGCCCGGCACCAGCCGGGCCATGCGCGCCGCCGCATATTGATAAAGGATCAGTATCCAGGCCGAATTCGCAGGCCGAATTCGAGTTCAGTTGATGGAAGATACCGCGTTAAAAGCCGATTTCAGCTATTATGCTGCGTTGCCGCATCCAAAGATCGAAAAAAAGCGCAACCCCGGAGGGTTGCGCTGAAGTTCCACCAAAGGAGGAGGTTTTGGAGGATGTGTGCCGATGTCTGCAAAGACACCCAACACGGCTCTTATTCTGCCACGACCAAACTGCCCGTCAAGCCATTTTTGTTGCTTCGCAATATAAATTTTATTGTCGGAAGCATGAGAAAAACTAAATCAAATGCGCGGATAACCGCGACTTCGTGAACTGCTTCACGAATCACCGGCCCCGCCACCCGCCTTTTACAGCCAACGCATGCCCTTGCGCGGCATCGACGCTTCGGCGATAAACAAGACCCTTGCCGATACGGGCGAATCTCGTTGCAGATCACGACATACCAAGGGAGAAAAGCGAAATGGGCAGCGCGCTGATGATGTTCACCGGCGACATCAATCTGATGAACGTGACCGATCCGGCGCTGCCGTTTGCGCGCGTCATCGACACGCTGCGCAGCGCCGACGTGTTGTTCGGCAACCTGGAATGCTGCCTGTATCAGCCGTCAGCAGAAAAGTCGTTGATGGACGAAGGGTTTTATGCGACACCAGCGGCAGGTCAAGCGCTCAAACTCGCCGGCTATCACGCCATCGGCAATGCCAACAACGTCAATTACGGCGCAGAAGCCATTCAATCCTCACTGCGCGAACTGGCAAAACTCGGCATTCCCTGCACCGGCGCCGGTTTGAACCGCACGCAGGCACGCAAGCCGGTCATCACCACCCGCGACGGCGTGCGTTATGGTTTCGTGCAGCGCACTTCCGTTTACTGGCCGACCAATCATGAGGCGGGCGAACATTCCCCCGGGGTCGCAGCGCTGCGCGGCCATACTGCCTATCAGTTGCCGCTGCACAAGACCCGCCCTGAAATGCCTCCGGCCAATCGCCCGGGTGTGCCGCCGGTGATCATGACCTGGACCGATGCCAAATACCTCGCCGAATACATCCAGGAAATCGAAGCGCTGCGCAAGGAAGTGGATGTGCTGGTTGCTTCACAACACTGGGGACTGCATGAAGAAGTGCTCGATTACATGACCGAAATCGCGCACGCGGTGATCGACGCCGGCGCCGACATTGTCATCGGTCACGGCCCGCACTATTCACTGCCGGTCGAAATCTACAAAGGCAAACCGGTGTTCTACGGCCTCGGCAGCTTTTCGTTTTACACCGGGCACGGCGGACGAACACACGGCGACTGGCTGGGCATGCTGGCGCGGGTAAAAATGAACGGCAGCACCTGCGAAAGCGCGTCTTTCGAGTTCGTGCGCCACAATGACCGCAACGAAACGGTGATCTGCAATCTGTCACACGAACAAGCCGCGCTCGAAGCATTGCGCGGACGCAGCGCGAAATTCAAAACCGCCATCAGAATGGACGGCAACAATGCCGTATTTCATGCCGCCTGAAAAACATCAATAAGTAATTGATTTTATTAGTATTTTTAATACTTCTCTCACGGACCTTCATCGGCCGGTGTACGCAACTTGCGCTGCGGATAAACCTTGGCCGGGTGTTTTTTCAGCGCTTCTTCGTCAACATCGATGCCCAGCCCCGGCGCCGTCGGCAATTCGATGTAGCCGTTTTTCGGTTTGAGTTGATTCGGTGAAATCGTGTCGCAAAAATCAACGAACGGCAGGAAATATTCGGTGATGATGAAATTGGGCATCGTCGCCGACGCATGCACCGTCGACGCCAGCGCCACCAGCGTCGAGTTGTAGTTGTGCGGTGACATCGCCACCAGGAACGACTCCGCCATCGCGGCAATCTCTTTCAGTTCCAGGATGCCGCCGACGCAGGCGACATCGGGATTGAGAATGTCGGCAGAGCGTTTTTCCAGCAACGGCCGGAAACCGGTCTTGGTGTAGGTCGCTTCGCCAATCACCACCGGCACGCCGATTTCGCGGCGAATCTGCGCCAGTTCATCGGGAAATTCCGCCTGGCAGGATTCTTCCATCCAGTACAGGCCGAACTCTGCGAGTTGCTTGTCGAGCCGGATCGCGTGCATCGGCGCCAGCCGCCGGTGCTGCTCGATCAGCAGATCGATATCGGGGCCGACTGCATCGCGTATCGCCTTGACCACGCTGATCGCGCGCTTTTCGTGTTCCTTGGGTATCCAGGTACGCCACGGCGACGGCAGCGGATCGAATTTCATCGCAGTGAAACCCTGCTGCACCACTTTTTCCGCGGCGCGCGCGTAATCCGCGGGCTCCTTCATGCCGTAGCTCCAGCCGTTGGCATAGACGCGGATCTTCTCCCGGTATTTGCCGCCGAGCAGGTTGTACACCGGCTGTTTCGTTGCTTTGCCGACGATGTCCCACAGTGCCTGCTCGATGCCGCTGATCGCGCAGAACAGTTCCACCGAACCGCGGCGCGCCGCGTAATCATCAAACGCAAACTGGGTGAAATGCTTGATGTCGAAGGGGCTGCGGCCAACCAGGTACGGGCCCAATGCATGCAACTGCGCCATCACCGCGGTGTCGCGGTCGTATTGCGAATACGCTTCGCCCCAGCCGTGGATGCCGGCATCGGTTTCGACTTTGACGAAAATGAGATTTTTGCGCCAGCCGGGATGCACGGCGTAACTTTTGACGGCGGTGATTTTCATGTCTGCAATGATCCTTGGCGATGATGCGCCGGGAATAAAACGAAAGGTCTTGAATCTATGCGCCGACCATTCACAGTGTCAACAACGACCGCACACAGGTCCAACATGCGACCACAGACTGCGTCATTACAGCGTGCGCGGCTGCAGATTCAGCAACTGGCCGATGCGTTCGGAACTTTTCAGCCCGCTGCCGGTGAGCACGATGACGGTTTCTTCATCACGACGAATCGCACCGGAAGCCAGCAGTTGCGTCAGTCCCGCGGCAGCAGCAGCGCAGGTCGGTTCCACATAGAAGCCCATGTTTGCGAGGCTGCGCAAAGCATCGACGATTTCGGTTTCACTGACTGCTGCAATGGCGCCATCAGAACCGCGGACCGCACGCAACACTTCACGCAACCGCGTCGGCTGCGATGAAGCAATGCCTTCCGCCACCGTCGGCGTCACCGTTGCCGCGACCGGTGATTCGCCACCCGACTGCCACGCCGCATGGCAGGGCGCGCAGTTGGCCGCCTGCACACCGAATATGCGTGGACGTTTTTTGATTTCGCCATTGCGCAGCAGTTCATCAAAGCCGCGGTCGAGACCCAGCACGTTGCTGCCGTAACCCAGCGGCGTGACCACATTGTCCGGTTCGCGAAACCCCAGTTCCTCCCACAACTCGTATGCGAGTGTCTTGGTGCCTTCGATGAAAAACGGCTGCCAGTTGTGACTGGCATAAAAAATTTCCGAACTCATGCGCAGCGCGGCATCGGCCACGTCCTGGCGCGTGCCGGGCACCGTCACCACATCGGCGCCGCAGGCGGCGATCTGCGCGATCTTCGGATACGACGCGGTTTCCGGCACCAGAATCCGGCAACGCATGCCCGCCGCCGCCGCGTACGCCGACAGCGATGCACCGGCATTGCCTGACGAATCCTCCAGCACATGATCGATGCCGCGACTTTTAAGATAGCTCACCATCACCGTCATGCCGCGATCCTTGAACGAACCGGTGGGCATCATGAACTCGAGTTTGAACCGCACCGGCGCGCCATTCCATTGCCGGTGCAACAACGGCGTCCCGCCTTCGCCCAGCGACACCGCGCTTCCCGCATCCACGGCTATGGCCTTGGCATAACGCCACACCGAGCGATTCCGGTGATTGATCGCATCGCGTGTGATCCCCGGACCGGGCTCAAGATTGAGATAAGCGCCGCTGTCGCCGCACCATTTCGCGCTGTCGGTCGAATAGCGGGCATCATTCCCGGAGTCTATGTAATTCATTGATTTAATTGATGATTATTATAAATAAAGGACCGTGATCGAACGGCCCTTCCAGCAAAAAACAAGGCAGACGATTTCCGTCTGCCTTGTTGGATTGTAGCGCGGACCGTGGGTCGCGCTACGGTCGGCTTGCGAGTAAAACTCGCCAACCGGTACTGCTTACTTCGCCGGGGCGGCTTCCGCTTTGGGCGCTTTGGATTTCTTCGCCTTGGACTTCTTCGGCTTGTCGGCCTTGGCTTTTTTCGACTTGTCCGCTTTGGCTTTTTTCGGCGCTTCCGCCTTGGTCGCAGCCGGTTCGGCCGGGGCGGCAGTTTGGGCGACAGCATTGAAGGTCACCGCGGCAAAAGCGGCGGCAAGCAGGGTGGTCAACAGTTTGCTCATGATATCTCCATTTTTTTCTGAACTTGGGTTCGCGTTATGCGACTCAACCCGAACCTTTCGGGTCGTATGTCTGTAACGCAGAAGCACCCCGGCGGTTGACGTCCTGCATCCGTGGCAGTGTTAACATCGCCCCGCCGTCGCTTATCCACGACACCGGAGGAAACCACATGGAACTTGGACTGAAAGGCAAATCTGCGCTGATCACCGGCGGTTCCCGCGGGATCGGTCTTGGCGCCGCCCGGCTGTTGGCGCAGGAAGGCTGCAACCTGCATCTTGCCGCACGCAGCGCACCTGATCTCGACGCCGCCCGCCAGCGCATCGTCTCCGAATACGCGGTCAGCGTCGATTGCCATGCCGCCGATCTGGGTGACTCAAAAAATGCGCTTTCGCTGGCGCAGAAGTGCGGCAACGTGGATTTTCTGATCAACAATGCCGGCGCCATTCCGCAGGGCACACTGGACACGCTGGACGACACGACCTGGAAACAGTCCTGGGATCTCAAGGTGTTTGGGTTTATCGACATCACCCGCGAAATCTACAAACGCATGCGCGAACGCAAGAGCGGCGTCATCATCAACGTCATCGGCGCTGCCGGCGAAAGGCCGGTGGCGAGCTACATCGCCGGCAGCATGGGCAACGCCGCGCTGATGGCGATGACCCGCGCCCTCGGCGCGGAGAGCCCGGAATTCGGTGTGCGCGTGGTCGGCATCAATCCCGGCGGCACCGCCACCGATCGCGCAGTCAAGCGGCTGAGCGAACGCGCGGCAAAAGAACTCGGAAAAGCCGAGCGCTGGCCGGAACTGCTGACCAAGTCGCCGTTCGGCCGCATGGCCACGGTCGAGGAAATCGGCGCGCTGGCGGCTTTCCTGTGTTCGTCGCTGTCGGGTTACACCACGGGCACCATCATCACCGTCGACGGCGGCGCCAGCAGCCGCCGCGCCTGATCCGCCGCACGCTGCCTACTTCGGATTCGCGGCGCCCCCCAAGGGGACTTGCTTCGCGGCGCGGTGCGCCGCATCAACGGCGCTGAGTTCGGCATCGTATTTTTTTTGCGCGGCAGTCACCCGGCTGCGCGCCGCATCAAACGCCTTCTGCGCCGCATCCAGTTCGCGCTTGCGCAAATCAGCCTGCTGTTGCGCGGCCGCATGCGCATCGCGCAGGTTGAGCACATCCTGCTCGGCAAGTTTTGCGTCGTATCGCGCCTGCTCCAGTTCACGGTGGGCAATCCCGGCGCGGTACTGCCCCTGGCGCAGCGCATCGCCGCGATCCTCCACCGGCGCCGGTTGCTGCGCGAGTGCAGAGCCTGCGGCGAAGAACGATACGCAAAATAAAGCCAGTCTTATATTCATACACCACACCTTTCATTAACCCGAATCGGGCACGGCCTGCTCATGATGCCGCGCGCTTTTCGGCGCCGGCCCACCACGCCGCCGCATCACGCTGGGTCCACGGATGGGACACGGCCAGCGCTTCCAGCATCGCCAGTATGACCACGATATCGTGCGGGCGTTCGCTGCGCTCCTTGGCCAGGCAGCGCGTGATCAGTTCGGCAAAACGCGCTGGCACCTGCGGCGCGAAATTGGTGATTGCCGGCACCGGCGCGTGCAGTATCTGGTAAGTCAGATCGTGTTCTCCAGACGACTCGTACGGCGGACGCCCGGCCAGCAGGTGAAAGGCCGTGGCGCCCACCGAATAGATATCGGAACGGGCGTCCGCATCGGCCGCATTGCGCACGCGTTCCGGCGCCATGTAAACGGGCGTGCCAACCACGCGCTGAAACTGGGTGATGTTGCGCGACTGCATCGTCGTCAGATCCTTGACCAGACCGAAATCGAGTATTTTCACCACATCAAACTCGCCGCCGCGCTGACACAACATCAGGTTGTGCGGCTTGATGTCGCGATGAATCAGGCCGCGGCCGTGCGCCTCGCGCAAAGCGCCGCAGGTCTGGCGCAGGACATGGACGACGCGTGCCACCGGCAACGTGCCTTCGGCATCGAGGATTTCATCCAGAGACTGTCCTTCCAGGTACTCCATCACATAATAAAGAACGCCTTCCGGCGTGCGACCGTAATCGTAAATGCCGATGGTGTTCGGATGCACCAGTTGACTGGCCAGGCGGGC
>JAKFUJ010000286.1 GCA_021732805.1 Betaproteobacteria bacterium
CTCGAGGATTTCCACCATCACCTCGCCGTCGCTGAACCGCCCGACCTTGGCACGGCCGATGTGGATGTCGAGATGGCTGACCACCGCTTCCGCGAGTCGCGGATTGGCGTTGCCGGTAAACACCATCAGCCTGTCTAGCGCCACCACACACCCCCTGGATAATCTGCCGCAAACCCTGCCCGCCGCAAACACACGGCAACAACCAAGTGGCTGGGGAGGAAGGATTCGAACCTTCGCATGCTGGAATCAAAATCCAGTGCCTTAACCAACTTGGCGACTCCCCAACAGAAATCTTCGCTACTGCTACAGCAAATCCGCTTTCAATCAAATTTACCGCCGCGCCCGACGCCGCCTGCGGCATCAGTCGTCTGTTCAATTCCCGACCTTGCGTCCTAGTCGTCCTGCAAATCCGCCAGTCCGTGCAACGGATGCACATCCAGCCCCCTAGCCACAAACCCCCGCATCCCGATAGGAGATGATGCCAGCGCCTGTCGCGCACCAGACTCATCGGCAAACGCCGCGAATACGCAGGCGCCGGAACCGGTCATTTGCCCCCCACCGACCGATTTGAGCCATGCGAGATGGCTGGCGACCTCCGGGTAGAGCCTGCAAACCAGAGGCTCGAGATCATTCCCTGCCGACACGGAAAAGCCTTGCATTTTAATCGGTTCCGAATCCCGTTTCAATTCCGGATGCTGAAAAATGCCGGCTGTGGACACAGCTACCGGGGGCATCAGCACCAGATACCAGGCCGGCGTTGCCGGAATCGGGGTCAGAACCTCGCCTATGCCTCCGGCCAGCGCAGTCTGGCCATAGACAAAAACCGGCACATCGGCGCCCAGCGGCAAAGCCTGTTCCTGCAAGCGTTTGCGCGACCACCCGGTGCCCCACAAATGATTCAGCGCCAGCAGGGTGGTTGCGGCATCGGAACTGCCGCCGCCCAGGCCGCCGCCGGCGGGCAGGCGTTTTTCAACGGCAATATCCGCGCCCAGCGCGGTGCCGCTCGATGTTTGCAACGCCCGCGCAGCGCGCACCGTCAGATCATCGGCTTCGGCAATACCGGCCAATGGCCGCACCCGCGCAATGACGCCATCACCGCGCACCCGCAGCCACACGATGTCGCCGTAATCAATAAAACGGAACACGGTCTGCAACAGGTGGTAACCATCGGCGCGACGGCCGGTGACGCGCAGCATCAGGTTGAGTTTGGCCGGCGCCGGAAAGCCCGCGAAATCACGCAACGCCGGATCCGTCACGGCTGCCGCTCGCGCCATTGATCAATGACCATGCGAATGCGCTGGCCATCGCGCGTCAGGTCCAGTTGCCTCGGCTGAGCAACCGCACCCTCTTCCGGATAGCCATAACGAATGCGCCAGCCATCCTGCTCGATCAGCGCGGGCCTGCCGCGGGAGTCTGGCGTCACTGCACCGACAACACCGCCCGGCACCAAACGGCCGCGGATCCAGTGCTGCAACTGCTCGAGCGGCAGCGGCCAGCCCAGCGCGCGCCGGGTCAAACTCTCGACCGACAGCGCCTGGTATTCCTGCTGATCGGCAGTGGTCAGTGTTGCGCCGCCCGCGTTGCTCGCAATGTGCGCGAGCGTCTGCCCCACCGGTGACATCAGCCAGATTTCGTTTTCGGCGGTTTCGTGTTGCCAGCGAAAACCGGCGGAAAAGGCGCGGCCATCGTTGCTCGCCAGCACCCGCCCGAGGATGTCGAAGGGTTCAGCCGGCGGGACACCTGAACCCGGAGCGAATGCCGCGCAACCAGCAACCAGCAGCATTACGGCCGCCGCGAGCGAGCGGACCGCACGAAAACTCATTGCGCTGATTGTTGAACGACGGGGGCAAGACGTTTGACGGTGCCCTGCAGCACTTCGTTTTTGGGATGATCGCGCAGCGCATCCGCCCACAATTTGCGTGCTTCGGACTGGCGTCCGAGCAACCACAGCACCTCGCCGAGATGCGCCGCAATCTCGGCGTCCGGCCGCAACTCAAAGGAACGCCGCAGATGTCCGAGCGCTTCTTCATTCCGGCCCAGCCGGTGCAGCACCCATCCCAGGCTGTCGAGAATGAAGGGGTCGTCCGGTGAAAGCTTGTGCGCGTTTTCGATCAGCTCGAGCGCTTCCGGCAATCGCTGGTTGCGGTCGGCCAGTGTATAACCCAGCGCATTGTAGGCGTGGGCATGGGTCGGCTGCAGCGCGATCACCTTGCGCAGATTGGCTTCGAGCACATCGATGCGGTTGACTTTCTCCGCCGCCATCGCGTGGTCATAGAGCAAATCCGGCGAATCCGGCGAACGCACAACCGCGGCGCCGAGAAAATCAAAAGCCTCCTGATAAGCGCTGGCTTCGCGCAACAAACCGGCTTCGGCCAGCGTCAGTTGCATGCGCTGCTGCGCATCACCGGCCTTGATTTCCTGCAGATAACGTCGTGCCTCGGGCAGTTTGCCCTGCTTCGCCAGTACGCCGGCATACCGCGCCTGCGCGGCAACAAATTGCGGGCCATGAGTGATGCTGGAATACCACTTCAGCGCTTCGTCGCTACGCTTCAGTTCTTCGTTCACCTGACCCAGATACATGCGCACGGTATCCGGATCCTTGTGGCCGATCTCGAGTGCGCGGCGCAGTTGTGCATCGGCGGCCTCGTAATCCTTGGCCTGCATCGACAACGTCGCTACCGCCATTGTAATCTCGGCGTTGTTCGGCGCTGCACCGAGCAAAATCTCAAACTGCTTGCGTGCCTCGGCAAAACGCCTTGCGCTGACCAGGAGTCGGGCGTAGTTCAGCCGGGCATCGCGCGCACCCGGATGTGCGTCAACAAAAGTCCCGAGGTATGCAGTTGCTTCCTCCTGCGAATTACGTTGCAGAGCCTGGGCCTGGAACAAAGCAGCCAGTTCCCAATCGGGCCTCAGCTTGAGCGCCTGGCGGGCGGCATCCAGCGCGCCTTGCTGGTCATTGGCGTTCCACGCTGCCTGCGCAACGGCCAGGCTCGCCTCGGGTATCTGCGGATAGGGCGCAGCCAGCGCCTTCAGCAATCGCAGCACTGCCGCTTTGTCCTGATGGGCGGCCATCAGCGTCGACAACTGCAGGAAATTAGGCCCTATATGCGATGGATCGCCGGCCAGCCATTTTTCGAGATGGGGTCGCGCATCATCCAGCCGCTGCTGATTGACCAGTAGCGCAATCACCGTCTGCCGCGCTCTTGCTGAATCCGGATCGGCCTGCAGCCACAATGTCGCCGCCTCCAGAGCCGCCGGCAGGAAGCGCGCGTTCCAGGCAACTTCCGTGGCACGACGGGCGATGCGCGGGTCCCTGGTTTCACGAGCGGCTTCGAGGAAGGCCGGTACTGCAACATGCGGCTGGCCGCGCTGGACCGCGATCTCGGCCAGTGTAATTTTGAACAAGAGCGTTTCGCTCAGTTCGACTTTCGGCAGCGATACCACCCGTGGCGGCGTCTGAGTGACCACTTTCGGCAACGGCTTGGGCGTTTCGGCAACAGGCTTCGCCGCGACCTCGGGCTTGACGGGCTGTTGGGCACAGGCAGTCAGGGCGAGGCCCAGCATCAGTACAACGGTTCTGTTCAGAGTCATCGGAGATTGGGGGGCGTCAGCGGCAACTGGACGGAATTCCGGATGCGCAATGCGCAAACGCCTTCATAATGAGCCACAGTTTAGGTATATTCGATGCTTCCCACAAGGCAAGCTGCCATCGGGCAATTGTTCCAGCCGTCCATGATTTCCAACGACCCCGCTCTAACCATCTGCGCCAGGGGTCTTTCCCGCCGCTTCGGCACGCATGTCGCCGTCAAAACCCTGGATCTGGACGTGCGCCGCGGCGAGGTGCTCGGTCTGCTCGGGCCCAACGGCGCCGGCAAAACCACCACCATGCAGATGTTGACCGGAAATCTGGCGCCAAGTGCCGGAGAAATCCGGATTTGTGACATTGATTTGCTGGAAATGCCGACACGGGCCAAGGCCTGCATCGGTTATCTGCCAGAAACCCCGCCGCTGTACCGGGAATTGAACGTCCGTGAATATCTCGAGCTCGTCGCCAGACTGCACCGCGTGTCCAGGACGCAGCGAGCGTCCGCTGTTGCTGTGGCCATGGCGCGCTGCGGCCTCGCTGACGTCAGCCGCAAATTGATCGGTTCATTGTCCAAGGGCTACCAGCAGCGTGTCGGCATCGCCCAGGCCATCGTGCATGAACCCGATGTGATCATCCTCGACGAGCCTACTGTCGGTCTCGATCCCAACCAGATTCTCGACATCCGCGCGCTGATTCGCGAACTCGGCGAAAAACACAGCGTGATCCTGTCCACGCACATCCTGCCCGAAGTCGAAGCCGTCTGCGACCGCGTGCAGATCATGCATCACGGTGAAATCGTATTCAGCAACACCATTGCCGGTCTGCGCGAATTGCAGAGCGGAAATGCGATGACCATCAGCCTGCACCGCCCGCCCGATATCGACGCATTGCGCGCGGTTGCCGGCGTCGCTGCGGTGGAAGCGCTGGGCGAGGGACGCTACACCATCCGCTATATGCCGCACAGCGACCCTTCCGAAGCACTGGTCAGTGCTGCCGGCGCAGGCGACTGGGGCCTTTACCAACTCACGCCTGCGCAAAACAGCCTTGAAGACGTGTTCGTGCAGTTGACCCGGCAGGATGTCGCACAGCAAAAAGCGGAGGCGGCATGATACTGACCATTGCCGGCAAGGAATTGCGCGCACTGTTCGCGTCGCCCTTGGCCTGGCTGGTCCTTACAGTGGTCCAGGTCATCCTCGGCTACGGCTTCCTCAGGCGCCTCGACGATTTTCTGCAGATTCAGCCGCAACTGGCGCAGCTCACCAGTCCGCCGGGCATCACCGAACTGGTTGCAGCACCCACCTACGCCACGGCCGCCGCAGTGTTGTTGTTCGCGGTGCCGTTGCTGGCGATGCGCATGATTGCCGAGGAACGCCGCAACCAGACGCTGACGCTGCTGATTTCGGCGCCGGTTTCGATGACCGACATCATCCTCGGCAAATTCACCGGGCTGATGACTTTCCTGCTGATCATCGTGCTGCTGGTGCTGGCCATGCCGTTGCTGCTGGCCACGGGCACCCGGCTCGATTTCGGCCTGCTCTGCGGACTGACGCTGGCGCTGTTGCTGCTCGCGGCCGGTTTTGCAGCAGTCAGTCTGTATGCCTCCAGCCTGACTGCACAGCCGATGGCTGCAGCGCTGCTCGCCTTCGGCATGCTGCTGGCGATGCTGTTCATGGGTGAGACCGCGGGCGACAGTCTGCGCGCGCGCGGCTGGCAAGTCCCGGCAGCCTTCGCGCAGGTGCTGTCACCGCTGAAAAATTTCGAGCCGCTGGGCAGAGGCCTCATCGACAGTTATGCGATTGTCTGCTCGCTGCTGCTGGCCGCGTGTTTCCTGATATTGGCCATCCGCCGCCTCGACGGCCGGCGGCTGCGGGGATAAGCAATGCGAACCTCCGCCCGCATGCGCTGGCAGCTTGCCGTCCAGAGCGGCGTTTTCGTGGCGTTGCTCGCCGTGCTGGTCGCGCTGCTGGCCTGGGTTGCGCACGAATTCCGCATCGAGCGCGACGTCACGCGCGCTGCACGCAATTCCCTTTCCGCAGCCACCATCAGTGCGCTGCGCCAGATGCAGGGACCGGCGCGCGTCACGGCCTACGCCATACGCCTGGACACCGGCGGCGCCAACATCCACAAAATGATCGGGGAGCGCGTGCGCACCTACCAGCGCGCCAAACCCGATCTGGAATTGCGGTTGATTGATCCGCGTGAGCAGCCCAAGGTCGCCGCCGAAGCCGGGCTGCGCACGCCCAATGCGCTGGTCATCGAATACCAGCGGCGTTCGGAACAGATTCCGCTGAACGAATTCAATGAACAGAATTTCGCCAACGCGCTGGTGCGCCTGCTGCGCGGCGCCAACAATCTGGTGTTATGGCTGGACGGTCACGGCGAGCGCCGGCTGGACGGCGCGGCCAATCATGATCTCGGCAATTTCGGCGGCCAATTGCGTGAAAAAGGTTTCAGCATCAGCAGCCTCAATCTCGGCGTCGCACAGGAGGTTCCCGCCAACGCCGCGCTGCTGATCATTTCCCAGCCGCAGGTCGAACTGCAGCCCGCCGAAACCGAAAAGCTGCTGGCGTACATCGACCGCGGCGGCAACCTGCTGTGGCTGATGGATACCGAACCGCTGCGCGGCCTGCAGCCGCTTGGCGAAAAACTCGGACTGGTATTGACGCCGGGCACCGTTGTTGATCCGGCGCTGGCGCCAGACCGCGGTCCGCCGGTGTTTGCCGTCGCCGCCAACTACGCGCGCCATGCCGTGGTCGGCGCATTGCAGTACAACACGCTTTTTCCTCATGCCCGGCAGATCGGCGCCGATGACAGCGCCGGCTGGCGCGTCACGCCATTGATTGATGTCGCACCGCGCGGCTGGGTCGAAACCGGCAAACTGGATGCGAAACCGGTGTTCGACAAAACCCGCGACTTCCCCGGTCCGGTGAACATCGCCAGCGCCTTCGAACGCACGGTCGGCGACCGCGAGCAGCGGGTGATTGTCGTCGGCACCGGCCATTTCCTGTCCAACAGTTTTCTCGGCAACGGCGGCAATCTCAGCCTGGGCGTCGGCATGCTCAACTGGCTGAGCGGCGACGATGCACTGGTCACCGTCGAGGCACGGCCGGCCGCCGATACCCGGCTCGACATCGACGGCGTGCATCTCTACCTGATCGCGTTTGTCGTGTTGTTGCTGCTGCCGCTGGCGTTTGCCGTGACCGGCATTGCGGTATGGTGGCGCCGGCGCAACGCGGTTTGAATCCGCCATGAAGCGCGGCTGGCTGCTGAACCTGGCACTGGTGATCGTGACGGCATCACTCGCCTTGTTTGTATGGCTGACGCCTTCCCGCGAAGAACTCTCCAAACTGCCGCTTTCTGCGCAGCGCCCGGCACAGGCCATGCGCGTCACCCTGGAACGGCCCGGCAAACCGGTGATCACGCTGGAGCGGCGTGAATCGCAATGGCGCCTCACTACGCCGCTCAACGCCCTTGCCGATGAATTCCAGGTGCTGCGCCTGCTGACCATCATGGATGCGCAACCCACTGCGAAACTGCCTGCCACCGATCTCGCGCGTTTCGACCTGCAATCGCCGATCGTCAGGCTGAACATCGACGGCACGGAATACGCGTTCGGCGGCGTCAATGCGGTCACCAGTGAACAATATGTACTGCGCGGAGACAGCGTCTATGCCGTTGCCCTGCGCCATGGCGCAGCACTGCCCGCCAACGCCGGTGCATTGATCCGTCGCGCGCTGCTCGGCGAAAATGAACAACCGGTCGCGATCACACTGCCGGAATTCAGCGTCCGCCAATCCGCTGGGCGATGGACCATGACGCCGGCGAACGATGCCGGCGCCGACGATCTGCAGCGTTACATTGATCAATGGCGGCATGCGTCTGCGGCGCAAGTCGAGCCCTATGACCAGCGCCCGCCGCTGGCTGAAATCCGCATGACGCTGCGTGACGGCGGGGCTATTGAGTTCGCAGTACTGCAATACCAGCCGCAACTGGTGCTGTGGCGACGCGAC
>JAKFUJ010000028.1 GCA_021732805.1 Betaproteobacteria bacterium
CTCCTAGCCCTGAGGCCAAATCGTCGCCGTCGCACTCATGAAATGATGGTTAACAGGCCCTAGCGATGTTCCTCCAATGCGGCAGTTACAGGCTGTCACTCGAACGCCCGCTGCTGATGGGCGTGGTCAATGTTACGCCTGACTCTTTTTCCGACGGCGGCCGGTTTTTCCCCGTTGCAGCAGCGGTAAAACATGCCCGGCAACTCGTGGCCGAAGGCGCTGACCTGCTCGACATCGGCGGCGAATCGACGCGACCCGGTGCGGCGCCGGTCAGCCTTGATGAGGAACGTCGGCGGGTACTGCCGGTGCTGGAGGCGCTGGTTGCGGACGGCGTTCCATTGTCGGTGGATACCCAGAAGCCCGAACTGATGCGGGAGGCCGCTGCGTCAGGCGCTTCCCTGATCAATGACATCAACGGCTTCGAAATTGCTGATGCTTTCGCCGCAATTGCCGGCAGTAACTGTGCGGTCTGCATCATGCACAAGCAGGGCGAACCGCAGACGATGCAGCAGGCCCCGCAATACGGCGATGTTGTCGCCGAGGTCAGCGGGTATCTGCAGCAGCGTATTGCTGCAGCCGGAGCAGCGGGCATTGCCCGCGAACGCATAGTCATCGATCCCGGTTTCGGTTTCGGCAAAACACTCGCGCATAATCTTGCACTGCTGCGCGGTCTTGCACATGTAGCCGAACTGGGTGTGCCGATACTGGCGGGCCTGTCGCGCAAATCGATGATCGGCACGCTCACCGGGCGCGGGGTTGATGGGCGTGTATTCGGCAGTGTCGCCGCGGCCTTGCTTGCAGTCCGTTACGGGGCGGCCATTCTGCGTGTGCATGATGTTGCCGCAACACGCGACGCGCTTGCCGTATGGAACGCGGTAAATCAGGATTGAGTTGCCTAGGATTGAGGATTTAGTAAACTCCCCTCAATCCTCAATCCTCAATCCCCAATCCTCAATAATGTCCCGTAAATATTTCGGCACCGACGGAGTGCGCGGCACGGTGGGCGAAGCGCCGATTACCCCGGACTTCGTGATGCGCCTCGGTTATGCCGCGGGCAAGGTGCTGGCGCGCAAGGCAGGCGGCGAACGCCCTGCGGTGCTGATCGGCAAGGACACCCGGATTTCAGGCTATATGCTGGAGTCCGCGCTGGAAGCCGGATTGTCGGCGGCCGGTGTCGATGTGTTGCTGGTAGGGCCGATGCCGACGCCGGGTGTGGCGTACCTGACCCGGGCGTTGCGACTGTCCGCGGGTATTGTCATCAGCGCTTCGCACAATCCCTATCAGGACAACGGCATCAAGTTTTTTTCGGCGAACGGCGCCAAACTCGCCGATGCAACCGAGACGGCGATTGAAGCCGCGATCGACAAGCCGCTGCAATGCGCTTCATCGGCGCGACTGGGCAAGGCGCGCCGAATCGATGATGCGCCCGGGCGTTACATTGAATTCTGCAAAAGCACGTTCCCGGCAAGTCTTGATCTGCGCGGCATGCGTATCGTCGTGGATTGCGCGCATGGCGCGGGTTATCACATTGCACCCCATGTATTTCATGAGCTCGGCGCGGATGTGGTCACTATCGGTGCGGCGCCAGACGGCTTCAACATCAACAAGAACGTCGGCGCCACGCATCCAGGGTCGTTGCAGCTGGCTGTAAAAAAATCCAGGGCCGACCTCGGCATTGCGCTTGACGGGGACGGCGACCGGCTGATCATGGCGGATGCTGCCGGACGCATTTATGACGGCGATGAACTGTTGTATGTCATTGCCGCACACCGCAAACGGGCACGGATGCTGAAAGGCGGCGTTGTCGGCACGCAGATGACCAATCTGGCGATGGCGCAGGCGCTGGCAAAATTGAAGATTCCGTTTGCGCGTGCCAAGGTCGGCGACCGTTACGTGCTTGAAATGCTCGAAGCGCGCGGCTGGCAGCTCGGCGGCGAAAATTCCGGCCATATTATCTGCCTTGATCAGCACACCACGGGGGACGCCATTGTTTCCGCACTGCAGGTGCTGCAGGCATTGCTCAGTAAAAAAACCACACTGGGTGATGCCGTGGATTTTGCGCTGTATCCGCAAGTGCTGATCAATGTGCGGTTGAGCAAAGTTGCGGCGCGCACTGCGCTCTCGGCTCCGGCGGTGACCAGGGCGGTTACGGCTGCAGAACGTGCATTGGATGGAGCGGGTCGGGTGTTGCTGCGCCCGTCGGGTACCGAGCCGTTGATCCGGGTGATGGTCGAGGGCAAGAATAAGTTGCTGGTGCAGCGTAACGCAGCCGCTATTGCCAAAGCGGTAGGAGAGGCATGATCGATGCCCCGGGTTGTCGCGAACAGGGCTAGCCGAAACGGCCGGTGATGTAGTCTTCCGTTTCCTGTTTCTGCGGTTTTATGAACAACTGGTCCGTTTTACCGTATTCGACCATTTCACCGATATACATGTAAGCGGTGAAATCAGAAACGCGGGCGGCCTGCTGCATGTTGTGGGTCACGATTGCCACCGTATATTCCGATTTGAGTTCATGCACCAGTTCTTCGATTTTGGCCGTGGAGATCGGATCCAGGGCTGACGTCGGTTCATCCAGCAGAATGACCGAAGGCTTGACGGCAACAGAACGTGCTATGCACAGACGCTGCTGCTGGCCGCCTGACAAAGCCAGGCCGCTTTGATTCAATTTGTCCTTGGCCTCATTCCACAGGGCCGTCTTGGTCAGCGCCCATTCCACCCGTTCATCCATTTCCCCTTTGGAGAGATTTTCGTAAAGGCGAACGCCAAAGGCAATGTTGTCGTAGATCGACATCGGGAAAGGCGTCGGCTTCTGGAAAACCATGCCGATACGGGCGCGCAGCAGGTTCAGGTCCTGCTCGGGAGCGAGGATGTTCTGGCCATAGAAGTTGATCTCGCCTTCGGCCCTTTGTCCCGGATACAGGCTGTACATGCGATTGAGGGCGCGCAGCAGCGTGGATTTGCCGCAGCCGGAGGGACCGATGAACGCAGTGACCATGTGCTCAACGATGTCGAGATTGATATTCTTCAGTCCCTGGAATTTCCCGTAGTAGAAATTCAGGTTGCGGATCTGAATCGCGGTCTTGGCTGGCTGCTGCTGGGGCTCGGTCATGACGGGCTCTTTTGAAAGATTTCGGGGAGTTCAAATATGACGGTTGTCAGGCGGAAATCTTGTCGCGGAAGAAAACGCGGGCAAGGATGTTCAATACCAGTACCGTGAGCGTGATCAGCAGCGCGCCGCCCCAGGCCAGGCGCACCCAGTCTTCATAGGGGCTCAGCGCAAACTGGAAGATCACCACCGGCAAATTGGACATCGGAGCATTCATGTCCAGTGAAAAAAACTGGTTGTTCAGTGCGGTGAAGAGCAGGGGGGCTGTTTCACCGCTGATACGGGCCAAGGCCAGCAGCAAGCCGGTGACGACTCCGCTTTTGGCGGCGCGCAGGGTCACCATGGTGGCCACTTTCCAGCGCGGCGCCCCCAGTGCAAAAGCGGCCTCGCGCAGGCTGCCGGGCACCAGCCGCAGCATGTTTTCGGTGGTTCTCAGCACGACCGGAATGGCGATCAGCGAAAGCGCGACTGTTCCCGCCCAACCGGAGAAGTGTTTGAATTGGGCAACCATGATCGCGTAGACGAACAAGCCCAATACGATGGAGGGCGCGCTGAGCATGATGTCTGTCATGAAACGGGTGACTTCCGCAGTCTTGCTGTGGTCGCCGTACTCAGCCAGGTAGATGCCGGCAAGAATGCCGATCGGCGTACTGATCAGAGTGGCGAATCCGACCAGCATCAGGCTGCCGACGATGGCATTGGCAAGGCCGCCGCCTGCGGAACCTGGCGCAGGCGTGGATTTGAAAAACAGGTTGTAGTCCAGCGCCTGAAAACCGTTTTTGAACAGAATGAACATGATCCACAGCAATACAAACAAACCCATGGCCATCGCCAGCATGGACAGGGTAAGACCAATCCGGTTCGTGAATACGCGTTTGCGATAGATATTTTGATTCATGGCGCTGTTTACTCGGTTGGTCGGGTTCAGGTTTTCGCGCCTTTGGCGCGTTCAGTCCTGATAATCAGGATTTTGGCGCCTGCCAGCACGAAAAAGGTGATCACGAACAGCAGCAGGCCCAGCGCGAACAGCGTTGACAGATGCATATCCGCTGCTTCGCCGAATTCATTGGCGAGGGTGGAGGCGATGGATGACCCCGGGGAAAACAGGGAGGCGCTGATGCGCTGGGAATTGCCGATGACAAAAGTGACTGCCATGGTTTCGCCCAGCGCGCGGCCGAGACCGAGCATGACGCCGCCGATGACGCCTTGTTGCGTATAGGGCAGCACGATATGCCGCACCACCTCCCAGGTCGTGCAACCCAGGCCGTAAGCCGACTCGCGCAGGATGGACGGAACAATCTCGAACACGTCACGCATCACTGCTGCGATGAAAGGCAGGATCATGAAAGCGAGGATCAGGCCGGCGGCAAGGATGCCAATGCCGTTCATGGCGCCGCCAAACAGCGGTCCGATGAGCGGCATCTGGCCGAGGGTGGATTGCAGCGCGGGCTGTCCGTATTCGGCAAACAGCGGGGCAAAAACAAACAATCCGAACATGCCGTAAATGATCGAAGGCACGGCGGCCAGCAGTTCAATGGCGGTGCCGAGCGGACGGCGCAACCAGGCCGGGCAGGTCTCAGTCAGGAAGAGGGCAATGCCGAAGCTCAGCGGCATGGCGATCAATATTGCGATGGTGGCGCTGGCGAGTGTACCGAAGATTGCGATGGCGGCGCCAAATTCTTCGTTGACGATGTCCCACTCGATGCGCCAGATGAAACCGACGCCGAATTTTTGCAGCGCCGGCCATGCCACTACGGCAAGCGATGCAATGATGCCGATCAGCGAGACCAGCACGATCAATGAAAAGCTCATGGTGAGCTTGTGAAACAGGAAATCCTGGAAGTGCTGTTTTCTGCCGACGTCGAGACGCCGTTGATCCAGCATGCCACTGTCAGAAGGAGTGGGATTCATGAACGCTTTATTCTGCTGATTGACCAAGTCCAGTTCTCGTTGATCAAGCATACCGCTGTCTGCGGGTGACGTGCTCATGAACGCTCCAAATATAAAGCCTGGGCCAGCAGGCCGGGAACTCAAAAACAACAAAGGAGTGCCCTTGCGGGCACTCCTTGAACAACATGCCGGTTACTTGGCGACTTGCGTCCAGACTTTTTCAGCAATGGTTTTGGTCAGCGCATCGGGCAGGGGGACATAGTCCAGCTCAAGCGCCATTTGATCGCCGTTTTTGAACGACCAGTCAAAGAACTTGATGGCTTCCTGAGCCAGTGCCTTGTCAGTCGGGTTCTTGTACATCAGGACGAAGGTGGCGCCGGTGATGGGCCAGGATTCGGCGCCTTTTTGATTCACCAGAGAGATGCCCATGCCGGGAACGCTGAGCCAGTCGGCGCCGGCAGCAGCGGCGGCGAAAGTCTTGTCGTCCGGATTCACGTATTTGCCGTCACGGTTAAGCAATTGCAGGTGCGGGATATTGTTTTTCTTGGCGTAGGCATATTCCACATAACCAATCGCACCCTTGACACGGCCGACGTTGGCAGCGACGCCTTCGTTGCCCTTGCCGCCGACCGATGTTGCAGCAGGCCATTTGACCGCGGCGCCCTTGCCGACTTTGTCTTTCCAGGCGCTGCTGACTTCGTTGAGATAGTCGGTGAAGATGAAGGTGGTGCCCGAGCCATCAGCGCGATGAACCACGGTCACACTCTGGTCAGGCAGTTTTTTGCCCGGGTTCAGTGCGGCAATTTTGGCATCGTTCCATTTTGAGATGCTGCCGATGAAAATATCGGCGAGCACTTCGCCGTTAACTTTCAGCTCTCCGGGCTTGAAGCCTTCCAGATTGATTACCGGAACGACACCGCCGAGCACGGTGGGGAACTGCACCATGCCGTCCTTGTCGAGATCGGCGCCGCTCAGCGGTGCATCAGTACCGCCAAAGGTCACGGTCTTGGCGCGAATCTGGCGAATGCCGCCGGACGAACCGATGGACTGATAGTTCAGGCCGACATTGGTGGCTTTTTTGTAGGCTTCAGCCCATTTGGCGTAAATCGGGAACGGGAACGTAGCGCCGGCGCCGGTGATATCTGCAGCTTGAACTGTCGCCGGTACCATTGCCAAGGCGGAAACTGCCGCAACTGCGAATTTTTTGATCATGGAGTTCATATGAATTTCCTCGATTTGAATAATTAAAACAAGCTGAACGGCATAAAACATCCTTCAGGATGCATAGGACTCTACCGCCCAAATATTGCAGCAGGATGACACTGTCACAATTCAATTAGTTCAATAAAATCAATAGGTTAGTTTATTTCGGTGGAGTCTGTGCATCACTTGATGTAATCCGCTCGGCTGACAGCAGCCAGTCGGTTATCGCTGGTTCCAGAAAATTGAATTAGCGATCAGGCGAGCGGAGCCGGCACTTTTTTGCGGTTTTATCAGTTCTTGACGTTGCCGATGTTCATCAATTCCTGGCGCAGAGACAACTGATCCAGTTTTTCCATGGGGAGGCTCAGGAAGATTCCGATGCGCCGGTTCAGTGCCATGTAGGCATCGGCAAAGGCCCGCCTTTTCTTTTCGTCGTTGCCTTCCTGGGCAACAGGATCATCAACGCTCCAATGCGCGGTCATCGGCTGACCCGGCCAGGCCGGGCAGATTTCGCCGGCGACCTTGTCACAGACCGTAATCACGAAATCCATTTTCGGCGCATCCGGCCCTGAGAATTCGGCCCAACCCTTGCTGCGCAGGTTTTGGGTGCTGATGCGGTTACGTTCGAGATAGGCGGTGGTGTACGGGTTTACTGTTGATGCAGGCCGGCTGCCGGCGCTGTAAGCGATGAACCGCCCCTTCCCGGTCTGGTTGAGTATGGCTTCCGCCATGATGCTGCGCGCGGAATTTCCGTTACACAAAAACAATACGTTGAAGATGCGGCTGCTCATGGTGTTTCCCCTTTTAGGTCTGGCGGCTGAATCTGAAATCTGATTGGAAAGACGGAGAGACGGGCGATCAGAGTTACTTTTTTTGCGGCGTTTTTCAGGCGCTCAGCGCGGAGCAATCCACCACCGGCATGCCTTCGCAGAATTCGCCGTCGCAGCAGTGTGCGGTCAGAAACAGCATCAAATCCCTCATCGCATTCATGTCAGGGCGGTAACGCAGGAACCGCCCTTCACGCTGCTGCGTGATCAGGCCGCAGTGGTGCAGTTCCTTCAGATGGAAGGACAGGGCGTTTGCCGGGATTTCGAGGGCATCAGCGATCTGCCCCGGACACCGGCCGTCGGGGCCGCTGCCGACCAGCAGGCGAAACACCTGCAGGCGCGAAGTGTGGGCGAGGGCTGACAGTACTTTGACTGCCCGGGCTTCCGCGGCAAGATCGCGGTTGTTGTTCATGCGGTCACCCTTGCGGTGCCAGGCAAGCGCTCGGGCAATCTGAGGGTGATCAGCCAGCAGATGAACAGCATCAGTGCCGAGCCC
>JAKFUJ010000198.1 GCA_021732805.1 Betaproteobacteria bacterium
CCGACGGCATCATGCGCAACGCGGTGCGCATTGGCATCGATGAAGCGCTGCAGTTCGCGTTCGTTATCGCAGGTCACCCAGCGCGCGGCGACATAACGCGCCGGCGCCATCCGCGCCTCACAGCCGTATTCATGTTTGAGCCGGTGCGCGACCACTTCGAACTGCAACTGGCCGACGGCGCCGAGCAGCAGCAGGGTGCCCGCCACCGGCTTGAACACCTGGATCGCGCCTTCCTCCCCCAGTTGCGCCAGTCCGGTGCGCAACTGCTTGCTGCGCAGCGGATCGGCCACCTCGACGGTCTGAAACAGTTCGGGTGCGAAAAACGGCAGTCCCGTGAACTGCAGGTCCTCACCTTCGGTCAGCGTGTCACCCAATTGCAGCACGCCGTGGTTGGGGATGCCGATGATGTCGCCGGCGTACGCATCCTCAACCTGCTCGCGGCGCTGCGACAGGAAGGACACCACGCTGCTCGGGCGAAAAAACTTGTCAGTGCGGCAGTTCTTCAAGCGCATGCTGCGTTCAAAACGGCCGGAGCAGACGCGGATGAAGGCAACGCGGTCGCGGTGGCCGGGATCCATGTTGGCCTGGATCTTGAACACCACGCCGGAGAATTTGGATTCGTTGGGGTCCACCGCGCGCTGCAATGCCTGGTGCGGGCGCGGCGGAGAAGCAAAGTCGATCACTGCATCCAGTACTTCCTGCACGCCGAAATTGTTGATCGCCGAACCAAAAAACAGCGGTGTCTGTTTGCCGGCGAGGAAGGTCTCGCGGTCGTAGGTCGGCGACACGCCCTGCACCAGCTCGATTTCCTGACGGGCGTGGGCGAAGGTATCACCGTAACGCGCAATGATCTCCGGGTTGTCGATGCCGGAGATAATTTCATCTTCATTGGCGCCGACACGGTCTTCACCGGCGGTGAACACCCGCATGCGGTCGTTGCGGAGATCAAACACGCCCTTGAACTGCTTGCCCATGCCTATGGGCCAGGTGCATGGTACGACAGGCATGCCCAGCGTGCGTTCGATTTCATCGACGAGGTCGGTCGGCTCACGCACTTCACGGTCCATCTTGTTGATGAAGGTGATCACCGGCGTGTTCTGCGCACGGCACACCTGCAACAGGCGCAAAGTCTGCGGTTCGATGCCGTTGGCGGCGTCGATCACCATCAGCGCGGCGTCGACCGCAGTCAGCACGCGGTAGGTGTCTTCAGAGAAATCGCGGTGGCCTGGCGTGTCGAGCAGGTTGATCACGCAGTCGCGGTACTCCATCTGCATCACCGAGCTGGCCACCGAGATGCCGCGCTGCTTTTCGATTTCCATCCAGTCCGAAGTCGCGTAACGCGAAGCCTTGCGCGACTTGACGCTGCCGGCGATGTGGATCGCGCCGGCGAACAACAGCAGTTTTTCGGTCAGCGTGGTCTTGCCCGCGTCCGGATGCGAAATGATGGCGAAGGTGCGCCGTCGTGAAACTTCTTTGACTATGCTCATCGGAAACCCTGTGCGCCGCTCACGCCGAATGCGATGAGCGCGTTGCGGCGCGCATTATAAGCGATATTTTTTATCAATAAAATCAATTAGATACGGTGTCCCCGCCTGTGCAGGAGCAACGATGCATAGCACCTGGGGTTGATATCCCTGCGCCGGGCGCAGACAGGATACCGGCGCCGGTCGATTACATCAGCCGGTCGCCGGGGCCGGGGCCAGCGGCAGCGCAGTGCCGATCAGGCTGTCGCGCGTCAGCAGTTGGGCCAGTTGCTCTTCCGACAGCTGATCAGTGCCCGGGGGCCGCATCGGCAGCACCAGATAACGCATCTCTGCAGTGCTGTCGTGTACACGCACTTCGACATGGTCGGGGATGGTAATGCCGAGTTCGGCAAGTACGGCACGAGGCTCGTGGATGGCGCGCGAACGGTAATTACCGCTGACATACCAGGCCGGCGGCTGACCGAGAATAGACCGCGGATAACAGGAACACAGGGTGCATACGATCATGTTATGGATGCGCGGCGCATTTTCAACGACGACAATCTGCGCTTCGGTGGCAGGAATGCCCAGCTCCATGATCGCCGCCTTGCCGTCCGTCAGCAGGCGCCTGCGAAAGTCCGCGTCAACCCAGGCGCGCGCCACAATCCGCGCACCGAGATGTACGCCGGGAGATTCAAGCTGCTCGATCATCGCGCGCACTTCATCCGCCGTGACCAGCCCCTTCTCGATCAGCAGTTCGCGCAGTGCCTTCGCCATCAACTCGTGCCGCGAATTCTCCGGCAGTTCCTCGCGCGCGTCCGGCGCATGCGCGTCGTGGGCATGATCGTGATCGTGTTCATCGCCCATCAGGATTGATCACTTGCAAGAGCCAGCCAGTGTTCGTAGATTTCCACTTCAACGGTGTCCCCGGGCATGCCGGTGTAGCCGGGCCACAGGTCGCGTTGGCGGAAATGCACGCGATACAGCTCCCGGCGCGGCGCATCATACTCGCCGTAAGCCCGTCGCTCCGGATTGGGGAATGCGCCGCAATAGCGCTCGATGGTGCCGAAACGGTTGCGGACGTAGCCGGGGGTCCGCACATGGCCCGGAAATTCCAGATTGAGCACGCGCACGCGGTCTCCGGGAATGAACTTCGACGGCATTCACTGCACGCCGGTTCTTGCTGCGATCAGCGCCATGCGCGACTCCAGTTCCTGCTGGTTCAGGACGCCTTTTTCCATCAGCAGTGCGGCCATGGCTTCGGTGCGCCGTTCATAGAAACCGGCATCGTATTTTTGCTGACCGAAGGTTTCGAAGACACGACGCACTTCATCGACGGAGACCAGCCTGCGCTGCCGGTCGCCGAGCAGGTTGCGCAAGGCCTCGGAGAGTTTTTGCCAGTAAAGCCAGGGCGCCTCGATGCGTTCGGCACGTCCCCCCGGCTGCCCTCCGATGTCGTGATAATGCTTGATGCCCATCCTTGCGAGTATGCCCTATTGAGTATTCCCAAAAACATGACAGCCTCGTCAGAGGCATGTTTTTGTCATGAATTATGCAACTTTCAATAATTGGCCTTGGCTTTTGCCCTCGCAACAACATCGGCAACCTTGAATGCATTGATGTCAGTCAACAAATCATTGGTATACAGCAGCGTGGGGTCCACGGATTTCTCAAGCTGCCCGGTGGCCACCATGTATTCCACGACGGACTTCCAGGCTGCCGAATCGTAATAACCCCAGGGTTTGCCTGCGGCCTGCGGCGCATAGTCCAGATACATCTTCAGCACGCGCAGTTGCTCCTTGATCGCGACTTCGTCCGTCAGCCCCGGCGTTTTCGCCGCGGGAAATTTCTTGAAGTAGGCAGCGACGCAGGCCGGCCCGTTTTCCCGGCAAAACAGATGCCCCTTGGTGAACGCGCGCGCCAGCGCCGCTGCTTCGGCGCGGTTGTCCTTGAGGTAGGCGTCGGTGGCCATCAGGCTCCAGCCGAATATCGGTTCGACCTGGGGCGTGATGATGTAGCGGAATTTGGCGCCGCGGTTCTCGAAACCGGCGTAATTCAGCACGTTGGTGGAGAGCGCCGCGATTTTTCCGTCCTGCAGCGCCTTCAGCGCCGCCGGCCCGGCGCCGACGTCGACCATGCGGAAATCGCGATTGAGCTTGAGATCAGCTGAACTCAGGATCGCCTGCGTGGTGTAGTACTGGACCGCAGTCAGCGAATGCAGGCCGATGTTCTTGTCTTTCAAATCCGCAACCGTCTTGATCGGGCCGTCGGCAAGCGTCACCAGCGGGAACGGGCTGCGCGAAGTAAACGCATAGAAGAACTTGATCGGCGCCCCCTTTGAAAAAGCGATCACTGCGTTCTCCGGCGGTGGCATGCCGTACTGCGCGCTGCCGTTGAGGAGTTGCTGGATCAGCACGCTGGCGCCCTTGGTCGTCTGCACGGTGACTTCCAACCCCTCCTGCGACAGCCAGCCCATCTCTTCCGCCACCGCCCACGGCGCGTTGCGGATGTCGATCTGCGGCACCGGCTGCAACATGGTGATGGCCTTGAGTTTCTGCGCTGCGCAGGGTGTTGCAATTGCGGCCACGGCCAGCACTGCGAAAAAATATTTGCTGATTGATGTCATGACAGGTTCTCCAGGAGGATCAAACGGTTGCGGATGCGCCGCGCAGCGGCAGGGGTTGTTCACCGAGCAGGTCACGGACAATGACGCTGCGCACTTCATCGAGTTTCAGGCCGTGCGCTTCGACGAGGTCCGCCACATCGGCAAGGATTGCATCGACGTTCTGCATGGTCTTCAGGCGCTTGAAATGATCGGCATGGTGGATGCCCATGCTTTCGCCGATGAGTTCCAGAAAATTCACCACCTCGAACGGCCATTCGGTTTGATGGCTGCACAGCTCGCGGTGACAGGCGTGATAGACACCGGCAAGCGTGGTGACGCCGGCGGCGGCAGCGGTCTCCAGCAGACCGTGGTGCAGGCCGCGCTTGTATTCCGGCAGAGGCTGCAGGGTGTTGCACATCCAGCCCACGCTGGGCTGTTCGAGATCAACCAGCTCCAGGCCCGGGATCGCACCCAGCAGATTCAATGCCGCCGCACTGACGCCGGCAACGCCCGGATGTTCGTGCAGGGCCACGCGTTTTTCCACACGATGCCGCAGCAGCGGACGCAAGCGGTCAATGTGCTGTGCCAGATATGTCACAAACGGATCGAGATCGAACGCCGAAGCTGCGGCAGGTTGAACGTCGCGGCCCGGCATCACCACTTCGCCCAATTGAACATGGCAGGTGGGGCACCACGACAGGACTTTTTTTGCGCCATAGGCTGCGAAACGATCGGTGGTGCGATAGGCAATCCTGCCTGATACGGCAGTGTCGCCGGTGCGGAACTGCAATACGCCGCAACAATCACGCGGCCCGCCCATGACTTCGTACGAAACACCCAGAGCGTCGAGGATGTCCAGGCACAGCAGCACGATATGCGGCGTCTTCAGCACATTGCAGCCGGTATAGAACAGCACATCGGGCGCCGTCCCGCCGGGTTCGGTGTGAAAGCGGTCGAGCACATTGGCCGGAAGCTGGATGCGCGACAGCACGCGCACGCTGCGGCTCATCGCGGAAAAGGAGGCGCCACCCCGGGCATGGCGATCTTCGGCGCTGGCCCGGCGTTGCATTTCCAGGCGGGCCAGCGACAGCATGAAGCGCGGATTGACGCCGTCAGCGCAGCGGGGAATGCAACTGCCGCTGCCTGAACAGACCTGCGCCCAGCGCTGTGCATCGGGGGTGCCCGGCAATCCGCGGAGGATGTCGATGACGCCTTCGGTCACGGCTTTGGCATCACGATCCGCCAGACCCGCGGGCGCGGTCATCGGACAAACCTCGAAACAGCCGCCGCAGCGCGTGCAGCGATCGAGGATCTGCTGACTGCGGGTTTCCAGCGCCTGCGTGAAATCGCCGCTCACTGCTCCGACTCCCGGCGCTGCGCCCAGTAGATCACCCGTCGCTCCAGCCAGCGCACGCCGAGATTGGCGCTCAGCCCGATCATCGCCAGAAAAATCAGGATGACGAACATTGCCGCGGTATCGAGGTTGGCTTGCGCCTGCAGTACGAGCACGCCCAGCCCGCGCTGGGCGCCGACAAATTCCGCGACAATCGCGCCGGTCAGCGCGAGAACAACGGCGACATTGAGCCCGGCGAAAATCGTCGGCGCCGCCGACGGCAGGCGCACGTAGGCGAAAGTCTGCCAGCGGCTCGCGAGCATGATGCGCATCAGATCAATGCGCGCGGCATCGACAATCGACAGTCCGCTGAGGGTGTTGATCAGCACCGGAAAAAACGTGATCAACGCCACCACCACGATCTTCGATTCAATGCCGAAACCGAACCAGAGGATGATCAGCGGTGCAACCGCCACCTTGGGCAGCGACTGGATCGCCACCAGATAGGGAAACATCAAACGCCCGAGACGACCGAACTCGCTGATCACCACGCCGAGCGCAAAGCCCAGCGATGCACCGATCATGAAGCCAATCACCATCTGCAACACGGTGATGCCCAGATGTTCCCAGTACAAGCCGCTGCGCAGGCCGCGCACCATGGCCACGGCAATATCGGAGGGCTTGGCGAAGATCAGCGGCGAGATATCGAAGCCGCGCACGACGACTTCCCAGGCGATGATCAAGCCCAGCAGTATGCCGACGATGGCCAGGCGCTCGCCGTTCCTTCCGGATAAAGCTGCCGCGGGAACAGATACTGAAGCCGGCCCGGTCATGCCTCGGCACCCCCGGATTGAAAATGCCGACGCACGCGGTGACACAGCGCAGCGAAGTCCGGACTCATCATGGTTTCAGCGGCACGCGGGCGTGCCAGCGGAATCGCGATCTCCTCGGCAATACGGCCCGGACGCGGCGTCATCACGAAGGTGCGATCCGCCAGAAACACCGCCTCGGAAATGCTGTGCGTGATCAGCAACACCGCACAGCCGCTCGCTTCGGCAATCCGCGCAAGCTCGATATTCATCTGCTCGCGGGTCAGGGCATCGAGCGCACCGAACGGCTCATCCATCAGCAACAGGCGCGGCTTGGACAGAAGCGCACGCACGATCGCGGCACGCTGACGCATGCCGCCCGACAGTTCCGAAGGCGCGGCATCGTGAAAACCGGCAAGCCCGACCAGATCCAGCAGGCGTGCCGCTTCCAGTCTGGCGGCAGCAAGGTCGCCGAGCGCGACCCGGATCGGCAGCGTCACGTTCTCGATCACCGTGAACCACGGCAGCATCACCGCATCCTGAAAGATCATACCGACATCGGATCGCGGCCTGACTACCACGTCGCCATCGAAAAGCGCGGCGCCCGTGGTCGGTGCGAGCAGACCTGACGCGATCCGCAGCAGTGTGCTCTTGCCGCATCCCGAAGAACCGACGATGGCGACGAACTCCCCCGGCCGGATGGCAAGGTCTATGCGGTCGAGTGCCAGTATCTCGCCGTGTGCGCCGTAATAAGCATGACTTACCGCGCTGAACTCCAGCAGCGATCGCGCGGCGTTAATCGCCGGAGAGACCGCGGAAAGTTCGCCGCCCTCACTGTGGCGACGAGCCTGCGACTCATCGGACCCGGCAGATCGCATGGCACGAAGGGCGGAGATTGTCATGGGTAATTACCCAGCAAGCACTGTGCCAGAGATTTCGGGCTCACCCGCCTCCTCTGGCGCTTGCTTTAACCCAGCGGCAACATCCTGTTCAAACGCAATATGCGCACTCCCCTGGTGCGCCGGCACTCATCCAGGGCATGCCCGGAGACAGCGTATGATTCGCGCAAATGTCTTTTATTGAGTATTCCCAAAAACATGACAGCCTCGTCAGAGGCATGTTTTTGTCATTATTTATGAAATTTTCAATAATTCGAATTGCCGATGCTGATGAAAACCCTGTGTAACCTTCCCGCGTGGCTGTTGGCCGCTGCTGCATCGTTTGCCTGCGCACAGACCCCGCAGGTCGTCGATGTACCCACCCGCGCCGGTGTCACGCAGCGCATCCTGGTCA
>JAKFUJ010000085.1 GCA_021732805.1 Betaproteobacteria bacterium
TGATCAGCCGCGGCCGCGCGAAGCTGGTGCCGGAGTGTGCCAGAGTCAACACGATGAATCGCGCCGCATAACCGAGGCGCAGCACATTGTCGATGGCGCCGGCGCCGATGCTGCGTATCGTGGGCAGACTTCTATGCGGCACGGCGCCCCCCAAGAGGACTTGCTTCGCAGCGCCCCCCCAGTTTCAGTTCGGCCGCATAGTCGCCGCTCGGATACTGGTAGGCCACGGGGCCTTCTGCCTCACCCTGCACGAACTGACGCACCAGCGGATCCGCATTGGCACGCAATTCTTCCGGCGTACCGTGTGCCTTCATCTTGCCGTCGGACAGGTAATACACGTAATCCACCACATCCAGCGCCTCCTGCACGTCGTGCGTGACCACCAGCGACGTGGTGCCCAGCGTGTCATTCAGTTCACGCACCAGGTTGGCAATCACCCCCAGTGAAATCGGATCCAGCCCGGTGAACGGTTCGTCATACATCATGATCATCGGATCCAGCGCAATCGCCCGCGCCAGTGCCACCCGTCGCGCCATGCCTCCCGACAGTTCCGCCGGCATCAGTTTGTGCGCCCCGCGCAGCCCCACCGCATGCAGCTTCATCATCACCAGATCGCGGATCATGGGCTCCGGCAATCCGGTGTGCTCACGCATCTGGAACGCCACGTTGTCGAATACCGACAGGTCGGTGAACAATGCGCCGAACTGAAACAACATGCCCATGCGCCGGCGCATGCGATAAATCCCATCCTGATCCAGCGCACTGGTGCACTGACCGTCCACCCACACCTCACCCGAGGTCGGCTTCATCACACCACCGATCAGGCGCAGCAGTGTGGTTTTGCCCGATCCGCTGATGCCCATCAGCGCGACAACCTTGCCGCGCGGAATGGTCATGTTGATGCCGGTGAGTATCGGACGCCGCCCGTAGGCAAAGTTGACGTCCTTGATTTCAATCAGGTTTGCGGAGGGCACGGAGGGCCGGTTGACGCCGGAAATAAAGCGTGAATTCTAAACGAGAATGGCAGTGCGGCCAAACCGCAGAGCGGGCTGTAACGCTGCCTGATCGGAAGGCGGACGGACGGCTGCGCTTTGTCCCGGACAGTGTTTACCCCAGTTGCACTTTCAGCTAAGTTAGCCGCATGTCGGCACCCGCCCTGCGCATCAGCAATCTGCACAAATCCTATGGCCTGGCCGTCGCGCTCGCCGATCTGTCACTGGATATCGCTGCCGGCGAATTTTTCGGCCTGGTCGGCGCCAACGGCGCAGGCAAAACCACACTGATCAAGTGCATGCTCGATTTTTGCGACATCCAGTCCGGCACCATCGAGATATTCGGCATGCCACACCGCCAAACCGCCGCACGCGGCCGTCTCGGCTTCCTGCCCGAGCGTTTTGTGCCTCCACATTACCTGAACGGCCGCGATTTCCTGCGTTATCTCGCTGAACTGCATCGGCAGCCCTATGACGAGTCGCGCGCCGTGACCATGCTCGCCGCGCTTGAACTCGACGCCGGCGCCCTGGCCAAACCGGTACGTGCCTACTCCAAAGGCATGACCCAGAAACTTGGTCTTGCCGCGTGCCTGCTCTCCGGCAAGGACATGCTGATACTGGATGAACCGACCAGTGGCCTTGATCCCAAAGCACGCGCGTTGCTCAAACGCGAACTCAAAGCCCGGCACGCAACCGGTTGCACCGTACTGATGACCACACACGCGCTGCATGACGTCGGCGAAATGTGCGGTCGCATGGCCGTGGTGGATCGCGGACAATTGCGTTTCGCCGGCACACCGGCAGAATTCATCGCGCAGCATCGCGCTGCGGATCTCGAACAAGCCTACCTTGCCTGCATCGCCGGAGACTGAGGAGCGGGTATCAACAGCATCGGCAATCTGGCACAATGCTCAATAATTTCAGCAGGTTAGATTTAGTACGTCTGACAAAATGAATAAACGTCGCGATCAAAATCTCCCTCACCCTCGGTCCCTCTCCCGAAAGGAGAGGGATGGAAAGCCCTTCTCCCTCCGGGAGAAGGGTTGGGATGAGGGAGGCGCGGCATTTTGTTAGGCAGACAAACCCATGACGGATCCGGCAAAGCCCGAACTCCTGATCGTCGATGACGATCCCGCGATCACCGATACGCTGAGTTACGTGCTCAGCGGGGACTTTACCGTCACCACCGCTGAATCCCGCAGCCACGCCAAAGCGCTGCTGCGCCAGCGCGATGCAGCGCCGCAACTGGCGCTGATCGATTTGGGCCTGCCGCCCAAACCGCATCGCCCGGACGAGGGTTTTCAGCTGATTGCCGAACTGATCGCAGCGGCGCCGACGATTAAAATCATCGTGCTCTCCGGCCAGAACGACGAAGCCAACGCGCGGCATGCGCGCACGCTGGGCGCGATCGATTTTGTCGCCAAGCCGGCGGAACCGGCACAACTCAAGGCACTGCTGAAACAGGCGCTCAGTGTTACCTCCGCCGAAACCGCCAGCGTCGCATCCGGTCTGCTCGGCAACAGTTCACCGATGCAGAAACTGCGTCAGCAGATCACCCAGTTCGCCGACGCCCCGTTCCCGGTGCTGATCGAAGGCGAATCCGGCAGCGGCAAGGAACTGGTGGCACAGGCCCTGCACAAACAAAGCCGCCGCGCCGGCAAACCCTTCCTTGCGTTGAACTGCGCGGCGATTTCGCCGACGCTGGTCGAACCAACCCTGTTTGGTTATGCCAAGGGCGCCTTTACCGGCGCCGTCACCGCGCGCGCCGGTTACTTCGAAGATGCCGTCGATTCAACACTGTTTCTCGATGAGATCGGCGAATTGCCGATGGAATTGCAGGCCAAGCTGCTGCGCGTCCTCGAAAACGGGGAATTCCAGCGCGTCGGTGAAACCCAGAGCCGGATGTCCAACGCGCGCGTGGTCGCCGCCACCAATCGCGACATGCGCAACGAAATCCGTCACAGCAATTTTCGCGCTGATCTGTATCACCGGCTGTCGGTGTTCACCATCGGCGTGCCGTCGCTGCGCGACCTGGGCGAGGACAAACAACTGCTGCTCGATCACTTCCGGAAATTTTATGCGGCCCAGATCGGCGCGCAGCCGGCAGAATTCGACAGCGAGGCGCAGCGCCTGTGGCGTGAATATCCGTTTCCAGGCAATGTGCGGGAGCTGCGCAACATTGTGATCCGTCTGTGCACCAAATATGCCGGCACCCGTATCACGCCCGACCTGCTGCAAAGCGAACTCGATCGCGAAAGCCTGGCGCCCGGCGGCGCCGGCATGCCGTCATTGTCCGACGAAAGCGTACTGCTCGATTCGGCGCGCCGGCAACTGGAGTCCGATCCCGACTTCAGTCTTGATGAAGTGCTCAAACGCTGGGAGCGCGGCTTTGTCGAAGCGGCACTGGCACTGACCAACGGCAACCTGTCGCAGGCGGCGAAACGCCTGGGGATCCATCGCACCACCCTCTACAGCCGCATGCAATCCCGCGGCGACGCGGTCGAGGACAAATAACATGTATTACGAACATTTCGGACTGACCCAGGCCCCGTTCAAAATCACGCCGAACACCGATTTCTTTTTCGGCGGCGGCAACCGCGGCCCGATCCTTGAAGCACTGATTTACGCCATCACCCAGGGCGAGGGCATCGTCAAGGTCACCGGCGAAGTCGGCAGCGGCAAGACCATGCTCTGCAGCATGCTGCAGAGCCGGCTGTCGGAGCAGGTGGAGACCGTGTATCTGGCCAACCCCAGCGTCTCGCCCGAGGAAATTCTTCACGCCATCGCCTTTGAACTGAATTTGCCGATCACGCCGAGCGCCCCGCGCCTGCTGGTCATGCACGCGATCCAGGACCATTTGCTGAAACGCCATGGCGAAGGCAAACGTGTGGTGCTGTTTGTCGAGGAATCGCAGGGCATGCCGATTGCCACGCTGGAAGAAATCCGCCTGCTGTCGAACCTCGAAACCAAATCCGACAAACTGCTGCAGATTGTCCTTTTCGGCCAGCCCGAGCTCGACGACAACCTGCGCGAGAACCGCATTCGCCAGCTGAAGGAGCGCATCACCCACAGCTTCCGGCTGGAACCGCTGACGGCTGCGGAAACCCGTGAATACCTGATGTTCCGCCTGCGTGCCGCCGGTTATCGCGGGCCTGATCTGTTTACCGACGCCCTGGTCAGTGAAATCGCGCGCATTTCCGGCGGTCTGACCCGCCGCATCAACCTGATTACCGACAAGGCGCTGCTCGCCGCATTCTCGGAAAACACCCATACCATCCGCCAGAAACACATCGATGCCGCCATCCGCGACAGCGAATTTGCACAAAAACAACAACCCGCGGCGACACGTCCGCGTTATGCCCAGGCCGCAATCCTGATCGGGCTGGGTATGGCTGCCGGGGCTGCGCTATATGCCGGATACAGCAGCAACAGCAGCAAGCCCGTAGCCAGCGCTCCGCTAACGAATCCGGCTGCCGCACAACCTGCGGCTCAATCCGCCACAGCAGCCACTGCAGCAACCCCGCAACCCGCACAAAAAGAAGAAAAAGAATTAAAAACAATAACTTACGATAAGACGTCTGCATCATCAACAACACCGCCCGGCGCCGCAGCCACCATCGCCGTTGCTGAACCATCGCCCGCTCCGCCCGCCGAAACAGCCGCAGTCCAAACACCCGCTCCGCCTGCGCCGCCCACCGCCGCCCTGCTCGCAGCACGGCTTGCCGCAACGTCGGCCTGGCTGGCTGAAGCCAAGCCCCAGACCTACACCATTCAACTGCTCGGCTCAGATGATGATCAACAGCTTAACCAACATCTTAAAATTATCGCTAACAGCATTGAAATTAAAAGCCTTTTTGTGTATCGTACTATCGCTAAAGGTGCACCGTCACTGACTGTCGTCTGGGGCAATTTCGACAGCCGGCAGGAGGCCCGGGAGGCCATGGCAAAATTACCGCCTTCCCTGAAGGTTTACCGCCCGTTGCTGCGCACAGTGCAGGGGATCAAGGTAGAAGTCCGGGACCAGAAAGCGTCGTGACGACGAGCACATGTAGATGTTGAAAAGACCAGCAAAACCGTCCGCAAGCGGGGGGAGAAAGCACACCATGTCCCAACGGCAATTGGAGCGCAGGCAACCGGGAATCCACGCCGGCAGGGGTGGCCCGACCGCAGCGATTGCGCTGACCTGCGCCTTCACACTATTTGCCGGCGGCTGCGCCGAGTTCCGCCCGAATGTGCCGCAATCCCAGGGGCACATTACCGCACCCGTCGTCAAACCTGCGAGTCCGCCGGACATTCCGCCACCGGCCCGGGTGTCGACGCTGGTACCGCCGCCCGCGGCGCAAGTCAAACCGCAAACCTACAGCGTGGTCGTCAACGAAGTGCCGGTAAAGGAGCTTTTGCTGGCGCTGGCACGCGACACCAAACGCAATATCGACATTCATCCCGGCATCAGCGGGCTGGTCAGCCTGAATGCGATCAACGAAACCCTGGATGCCATCCTTGATCGCGTTGCCAGGCAGGTCAACCTGCGTTACCGCACCGAAGGCAACACCATCATCGTGTCGCGGGATACCCCTTACGTCAAAACCTATCGTGTCAACTACGTCAACACCGCGCGCACCATCACCTCCACCATCAATGTGACCGGAGAAATCGGCTCGTCTTCTGGCGGCGGAGCTCAAGGCGGCGCATCGGGCTCTGCCGGCAGCACCAGTACCGGCGGCTCCAAAACGGAAGTAAAAAGCACAACCAGCAATGACTTCTGGGAGCAACTCAAAGACAACATCAATGCCATGATCGTCTCGACCCGAAGGATCACGGCGTCGGACGACGAAAAAGCCGAACGTGCGCAGGAAGACAAGGCTGCGCGCGAAAACGAACTGAAGCGCATAGAAGCCGCTTCACGCGCCGGCGCCGGCGCCAGCGCCCTGATTCAAAGCGCCGCGCCTGCCGCGCAACGCCCGTCCACCTTGCCGCAAACCGATGCCGGCAAGGACGTCATTGTCAACGCCATGAGCGGAACCATTACGGTACTGGCCACCGACAAGCAACATGAATTGATCCAGCGCCACATCGACAGCGTGGTCAGTGCCATACAGCGCCAGGTGCTGATCGAGGCCACCATCGTTGAGGTAAGGCTGTCGAACAGTTATCAGGGCGGCATCGACTGGGGTCGCATCTCCGGCAGCGGCGGCATTTCGTTCACACAAAACCTGCTGGGTACCGCGCTTGCGGGGCCACTGGGAACCCCACCCGTCGCGTTTGGCGCCACGACCACCCCGTTCACCCAGCTCGCGTTCAATCAGAACAACACGCGGCCGGGGGACATCCAGTTCGCAATCAACCTGTTGCAGCAGTTCGGCAACACCCGGGTGTTATCCAGTCCGAAGCTGATGGCGCTGAACAACCAGACCGCGCTGTTGAAAGCGGTCGAGAACCGCGTCTACTTTGAAGTTCAAACAACAGCCCCCATCGTCACCGGCACTACGGTGACCCCAGGAACCACCAACACCACCGCAAAAACCGTCTCCATCGGCGTGGTCATGGGCGTAACGCCGCAAGTCAACGAGGACGGCCGGGTCACGTTGATCGTCCGCCCCACAGTGTCGCGACTGATCGGCGCCGGCAAACAAGACCCGAATCCGGCACTGACGATTCCCAACTTTGTACCGGAAATCCAGGTGCAGGAGATGGAATCGGTGCTGCAGATCGGCAGCGGACAAACCATCATTCTGGGTGGCCTGATGCAGGACAACTCCCGCTATGACCGCTCGCAGTTGCCGGGCGCCGACGCATTATCGAAGGGCGGCGAAGTCGGGGGCTTGGGAGACCTGTTTCGCAACCGCGATGAAGCCGTTACAAAAACCGAACTGGTGATTTTCCTCAAACCCACCGTCATCCCCAATCCTTCGCTGGAAAGCGATGAGCTGAAATTCTTCCAGCGGTTCCTGCCGCAGCCCGATACCCAGACGAAGCCCGCAGCCAAGCCCGCGCCATGAGCCTGTTGATGAAGGCCTTGGAAAAGGCCGCCAAGGACCGGGGTGAAGCGCCTCCGCCACTAGCTGCCGCGGCAAAGACCGCCGCGGAACCGGTGGCGGCCGCAGCCAAGCCCGGAGTCGAATTGTCACTGGAACCGCTGCTCGCCGATGCCCCGTCACCGGCGCCGGAACCTGCTGCGCCGCCACGCGCCACGGCAAAAAGCCGCAGCGACCGGAATCAGGAGCGTGCAGCAACGGTATTGCAAGCTTCAGCGCGAACGGCGACTGCGGAATCCACGGGGCCGCGCATCCGCCCGGTGATGGCGCTGGGGCTGCTGGGCGGTGTAATCGCGCTGGGGTTTGCCGTTTACGTCTATCTGCAGATTACCAATCCCGGATTGTTCATTCGCCAGCCTCCGCCCGCGGCCAAACCGCCCGCAGCACTGGCACAGGCGCCAGCACC
>JAKFUJ010000161.1 GCA_021732805.1 Betaproteobacteria bacterium
CTGACACTGCCCGGTCTATGGTTTAAGATGGTCCACCATGACCGAACTCAAAGAGCACAAGCTGTTCATCAAGTCCCGCTTTGCACGGCGCGGGATTTACTGGCTGCCCAACATGTTTACCCTGGCTGCCCTGTTCGCCGGCTTTTATGCGGTGGTGCAGGCGGTCAGCGGACGTTTCGAGCATGCTGCAATCGCCATTTTCGTTGCACTGGTGCTCGACGGACTTGATGGTCGCGTGGCGCGGCTGACGCATACCCAAAGCGCATTTGGCGCCGAACTCGACAGCCTGTCCGACATGGTGTCGTTCGGCGTGGCGCCGGCAGTGGTGGTTTATGTCTGGGCGCTGAAGGATTTTGCCGCGATGAAAACGGTGCCGCTGCTCGGACCGTGGCTGTCCACCAAACTGGGCTGGATCGCGGCCTTCGTTTACTGTGCCTGCGCTGCTTTGCGGCTGGCGCGATTCAATACCAACATCGATGTTGTCGACAAACGTTTTTTCCAGGGTTTGCCCAGTCCTGCGGCAGCAGCGCTGGTCGCAGGACTGGTTCTGGCGTTGACCCAATACGAGGTCAAGGGCGTCGACGTGAAATGGCTGGCGTGGGGATTGACGCTGGTTGCCGGTCTGACCATGGTCAGCAATCTCCGCTATTACAGTGGCAAGGACATCAATCTGCGCAAGAGCGTGCCGTTTTCTGCGGTGGTCGCCATAGCGTTGGGCTTTGTACTGCTGATTTCTTTTGCCAACACGCTGCCCGAGCTGTTGTTTACGCTGTTTGGTGTATACGGCCTTTCGGGATATGCGCTGTGGGTTTATGACAGGATGCGTCGCAAATCAGCGCCGCCTCCGGATGCTCCCGGGTAGCCGGCTTGCATCGCCTGAAAAAAGCCGATATATTTCAATCGTATGAACCGTTTAATGCAGATCAAAAATGCCCAAAAGCTTTTGACCCAAAAGCTTCCCGTTGCCGCGCTTGCGCTGGCCGCCGGTCTGCTGCTGCGCGGCCGCGCGCGCTAAACCCCCTCCTATCTTGCAATGCAGTTCAGTCCGGCCCCGACACGGTGCCGGGAACCCCGATTACGGGCGCGCAACGATTGCGTCCGGCGTAAAGACTGAGGTTTGAATCATGGCCAAAGAAAATTTGATCATATTTGATACGACGATGCGTGATGGCGAACAAAGCCCCGGCGCAGCGATGAGCAAGGACGACAAACTCCGTATCGCGCGGCAACTGGAGCGTATGCGGGTGGATGTCATCGAGGCCGGGTTTCCGGCGGCCAGTGACGGCGATTTTGAATCGGTACAGGCCGTCGCGCGTGCGATCAAGGACAGCACCATCTGCGGTCTGGCTCGCGCCAATGAGCGCGACATCCGGCGTTGCGGCGAAGCGGTCAGGGTGGCAGCCCGGCCGCGGGTACATACTTTTATCGCGACATCGCCGATCCACATGGAGAAGAAGCTGCGCATGGAGCCGTCCCAGGTCATCGACCAGGCGGTGCGCGCCATCAAGTGGGCGCGCGGATATACCGACAACGTCGAATTCTCCCCGGAGGACGCCGGTCGCTCGGATCTCGATTTCCTGTGTCGTATCCTTGAGCAGGTGATCAAGGCTGGGGCCAAAACCATCAATGTTCCGGACACCGTGGGTTATACCCTGCCGGATCAGTTCGGCCGGCTCATCAAAAACCTTCGTGAGCGCATTCCAAATTCGGATCAGGCGGTGTGGTCGGTGCATTGCCACAACGATCTGGGTCTTGCAGTCGCCAACTCTTTGTCCGCCGTGCAGAACGGGGCGCGCCAGGTGGAATGCACCATCAACGGGCTCGGCGAGCGCGCCGGCAACGCGTCGCTTGAAGAAATCGTGATGGCAGTGCGCACCCGCCAGGATGTTTTCTCCTGCGATACCAATATCGATGCCACGCAGATCGTTCCGGCTTCCAAACTGGTGTCGGGAATTACCGGCTATCCGGTGCAGCCGAACAAGGCCATTGTCGGCGCCAACGCCTTTGCGCATGAATCCGGCATCCATCAGGACGGCGTACTGAAGCATCGCGAAACCTACGAGATCATGAGTGCTGAATCGGTGGGCTGGACCACCAACCGGCTGACGCTGGGCAAATTGTCCGGCCGCAATGCCTTCAAGACGCGGCTGCACGAAATCGGTGTCGAACTGGAGTCGGAAGAAGCGCTCAATGCTGCGTTCAAACGCTTCAAGGAACTCGCCGACAAGAAACGCGAGATTTTCGACGAAGACCTGCACGCGCTGATTACCGAGGAAAACCTTGAGCACATCGAGAATGAGCGTTACAACCTGGTCTCGCTGACTGCGCATTCCGAAACTGGTGAGCAGCCCTACGCACGCCTCGTCTTGTCCGATGACGGCAAGGAGCGGCCCTCTGAAGCCCAGGGCAGCGGGCCGGTTGATGCTGCGTTCAAGGCGATTGAAGCGCTGGTGGCGAGCAAGGCGGAGCTGCTGCTGTATTCGGTCAACGCGATCACCACCGGCACCGATGCCCAGGGCGAAGTCACCGTGCGGCTGTCCAGGGATGGACGCATCGTCAACGGGCAGGGTGCAGATACTGACATCGTAGTGGCTTCTGCCAAGGCCTACATCAACGCGGTGAACAAACTCTGCGCGAAAGCGGAGCGACTGAATCCTCAGCTCTAGTTGATGATTGTCCTGCGCAAGTTCAATCCGCAGGCTGGGCAGACATGCTGAAATGGCTGATCACGCTGGTGGTCGTCGTGCTCGTGCTGGGATTGCTGGGCCCGTTGTTGGGCCGGTTCGGATTGGGGCGGTTGCCGGGCGACCTGCAGGCGCAGCACCGCGGGAATAAATATTATTTTCCGCTGGCAACCAGCGTCGTTTTTTCGCTGGTGATCATGCTGGTGTTGTGGATGACCTGACGCTCCGGCTGGCACGGACGAAGGCAATCGCCGCGCAGAAGATGACAACAGTCAGCATGATTTCGGCCATGGCGAGGGCTGCGCTCAGACCCCGATCCGACCAGGCGCGAACCACACCTTCGCTGAAGTAGGCGAGGATCAGCATGGTGGATGCGCGATAGGTGTACAGCCCGCCGCGCAATATGCCCGGTGCAATCCACAGCAGCGGCAGTACTTTCAACACCAGCCATGACCCGCCCGGCCGCAACGGGGCCAGCCACAGTTCCCAGATTGTGCACAGCAAAATCAGCGCGCACAGACCGGCAGCGGCAATCACCTGCCAGGCACGCACCGCCTGCCGGCCATTCATTTGGACAGTTTTAATGCGGTTTCAGCGAGCCTGCGGCCCAACAGCAGGCACAGCTTTTTCTCGTCTGCGGAAACCGGCAGATCGCTGGCTGCGCCGGCATGATGGCTGGCGCCGTAGGGTGTGCCGCCGGTCTTGGTAGTTAACAGTTCCGGCGCCGAGTACGGCAGGCCGACGATCAGCATGCCGTGATGCAGCAGCGGCAGCATCATCGAGATCAATGTGGTTTCCTGGCCGCCGTGCAGGCTGGCAGTGGACGTGAACACGGCGGCAGGTTTGCCCGCCAGCGTGCCTTTGAGCCACAGGCTTGATGTCGAATCCCAGAAATATTTCATCGGCGCCGCCATGTTGCCGAAGCGCGTCGGCGATCCGAGGGCGAGTCCGGCGCATTCCTCAAGGTCGCGCAGTTCGGCATACGGCGCCCCGGCTTCAGGTACGGATGATTCAGTGGCTTCGGTGACCGTAGACACGCGCGGCACCGTACGCAAACGCGCGCCGACCCCCGCCTGCTCGATGCCGCGCGCGACCAACTGCGCCATTTCGCGCGTTGCGCCATGGTGGCTGTAGTAAAGCACGAGGATTTCAGTCATGGGGCTGATGTGTCGATGAGAAGTTATTGCACGGATGCGCGGACCGGCGGTGGCATATAGCGCCAGGTGCCATGCCAGGCATTCAGCACCATGTTCGGATATTCAGCCTTGCCCAGACTGCCGTTGTATCGACCCAGGGCCCGAAACAGGTTGCCATTTTCGATATCAAGATAGTGGCGCAGGATGGTGCAACCGTAACGCAGATTGATGCGCAGGTGAAACAGGTTCTGGTCAGAGGCTCCGATCAGTTTGACCCAGAACGGCATCACCTGCATGTAGCCGCGCGCGCCGACGCTGGATACCGCGTATTTGCGGAATGCGCTTTCAACCTGGATCAGCCCCAGCACCAGTTGCGGGTCGAGTCCGGCGCGCTTGGCTTCGTAATGCACCGTGACCAGTAATTCCTCGCGCTCAACACGATTCGGTATGCGTTTTATCAGATTGGAGGACATCGCCGCGAGCCATCTGCGCGCTTCCTGCTCGTCTTCAAAAGCCAAAAACGGAACAGCCTGATCGGCGATGGCGCGGTTCAGCGCGGCTTGAACGCTGGCTGACAGTGGTTCGTATTTTTGCCCGCCGCCATGGCTGGCCATGGGCGCCAGCAGCAGCGTGATGGCGCAGAGCGCAGCGGCGATCTCTTTGGCTACCCCTCGCATACCATTGATTTTATTAATTTTTTTGCCTCGCTCAGCGGCAGATTGCGAGGCTCGGCGTCGCGCCGGCCCTTGTATTCGATCTGGCCTTCTTTCAGGCCGCGGTCGCCGATGACCACGCGGTGCGGCACGCCGATCAGTTCCATGTCGGCAAACATCGCACCGGGCCGTTCATCGCGATTGTCGAGAAGCACATCGATGCCTTCCGCCTGCAGATCGGTGTACAACTGGTCGGCCGCCGCTTTGACCTGCGCGCTCTTGTGGTAACCGATGGGCACGATGGCGACTTCAAACGGCGCAATGGCGCGCGGAAACATGATGCCGCGCTCGTCATGGTTCTGTTCTATGGCGGCAGCCACAATGCGCGTAACGCCGATGCCGTAACAGCCCATTTCCATGATCTGCGCTTTCCCCGATTCATTGAGGAATTCCAGTTTCAGCGCAGTGGAATATTTTGTGCGCAACTGGAAAATGTGGCCGACTTCGATGCCGCGGCACAGTTCCAGCGTGCCCTTGCCGTCGGGCGACGGATCACCGCTGATGACGTTGCGGATGTCGGCAACAATGGGCTCGGCGAAATCGCGGCCGATGTTCGCCCCTGTGTAATGATGATCGGTGGCATTGGCGCCGATCACAAAATCGGCCATTACCATCACCGCACGATCGGCGATTACGATGCCGCTGAAACCCGCAGGGCCCAGCGAACCGGGATCGGCGCCGAATGCGGCGCGGATGGATTCCGCCTGGGAAAACGTGACCGGCGGCTTGATTTGCGGGAGCTTGCCGGTTTTGATCAGGTTCAGATCATGATCGCCGCGCACCAGCAGCAGCACCGGTTTGTCATCGGCGCCATCCACGACGATGGCCTTGACCGTGTGCTGCACCGGGACCTTCAGGAATGCGCACAGCTCGGCAATGGTTTTGACGCCCGGCGTATGCACCTTCTGCAATGTTTGTGCAGCTGCGGGCCGTGTCGCAGCGGGCGCCACGGCTTCTGCCAGTTCGATATTCGCTGCGTAATCCGACTGCGGACAGTAGGCGATGGCGTCTTCGCCGGAGTCGGCGAGCACATGGAATTCATGCGAACCGGTGCCGCCGATCGAGCCGGTGTCGGCGGCAACTGCGCGGAACTTCAGTCCCAGCCGCGTGAATATGCGGCTGTAGGTGTCATGCATGTTGCGGTATTCGCGCAGCAGATCATCGAAATTCGCGTGGAACGAGTAGGCGTCCTTCATCACGAATTCGCGCCCGCGCATGACGCCGAAACGCGGACGGATCTCGTCGCGGAACTTGGTCTGGATCTGGTAGAAATTCAGCGGTAACTGACGGTAGCTTTTGACTTCGCGGCGCACCACGTCGCAGATCACTTCCTCATGCGTCGGTCCAAAACAGAAATCGCGCTGGTGGCGATCCTTGATGCGGAGCAACTCGGGACCGTATTGCTCCCAGCGGCCCGACTCATGCCACAGTTCGGCGGGTTGTACGGCCGGCATCAGCAGTTCGATGGCGCCGCCGCGGTTCATTTCCTCGCGGATGATCATTTCGACCTTGCGCAGCACGCGCAGGCCCAGCGGCATCCAGGTGTAAACGCCGCTGGTCAGACGTTTGATCAAGCCGGCGCGCAGCATCAGCTTGTGGCTGATGACTTCCGCCTCGGAAGGCGCTTCCTTCAGCGTGGAAATGAAAAACTGCGAGACGCGCATGCCTGTTCCCGATTCGATAAAACCCTTATTCTACCGAACCTTACAACGAATCCCGCGACGAATCTTGCGATTAATCCAGTTGCTTCAAGCATGAAATTCCTGCCCAAATGGCGTCTGCGCAAACCGTCCGAAGACGCAAAAACCGTTTATGTCAGCGAGAAATTCGGCGTGCGTTCCCTGCACATCGGCAGCGATACCGTGCAAAGCGCGATGCGCCTCACACGGCCGCATGATCTGGAGTTGTCTTACACGCGCTCGATGATGGCCTGCTTGCTGTTCAATGACGACCCGCATGATGTGCTGATGGTCGGCATGGGCGGTGGGTCGGTGGCGAAATACGTGTTGCGCCAGTTCCCCGAAGCGAAACTGCGCGTAGTGGAACTGGATCCGCAGGTGGTGGCGATTGCAAGGCAGTGTTTTCTGGTGCCGCAGAACGATGACCGCTTCGAGGTCGTCGTTGGTGATGGCGCCGAATACATGGCCAGTTGCGACGAGCGGGTAGACCTGATCATGGTCGACGGCTATGACGCCGAGTCGCATGTCGAGGAACTGGCGACTCGGGAGTTTTACGGCCATTGCCGGGAACGGCTTGCCGCGGGTGGTGTGCTGGTGGTGAATCTGTGGGGCGGAGACCGGCAGTTCAACGAAGTCCTCAAACGCATCGAGGGCGCGTTTCCCGACGGCACCCTGTGCCTACCGGCGCGCAAGCCGGGCAATGTGATTGCTTTTGGCTTCCGCGACCCGCCGGGTGCGCTGGTCTGGGCGGACCTGGAGCGCCGCGCGGTAGAGCTGGAAGTGCGTCACGGCATGGAGTTTCCGCTGTTTGTCGCCGGGCTGCGCACCATGAACCGCAGCGATGCTGCCCATCTCTACTCCTGAACCCGTCTGGATTGCGGGCTTTCAATGCCCGGGGATTTGTGAAAAAATCAATTCCATATGATTAACAGATTCGGGGATGACCATGATCGACAGAGATGGCTATCGCCCCAACGTTGGAATCGTTTTGTGCAATTGCAAAAACGAGGTTTTTTGGGGTAAGCGGGTACGCGAACATTCCTGGCAGTTTCCGCAAGGCGGCATTAACGGCGGAGAACGCCCCGAAGCCGCGATGTACCGCGAATTGCACGAAGAAGTCGGGTTGAAACCCGAGCACGTGCAGGTGCTCGGCCGTACCCGCGATTGGCTGCGCTACGAGG
>JAKFUJ010000214.1 GCA_021732805.1 Betaproteobacteria bacterium
GTTTTTCCAGCACAGCTTCGGTTTGCAGCAATACTTCGTTGTTCCAGAAGCGAATTGTCGAGATGCCCGATTTTTCAAGTGTTGAAGTGCGAGCGTCGTCCTTTGTTTTTGCATCCTGATGTTGCGACCCATCCAGTTCCACGGCCAGCTTGAGTTCATCGCAGTAAAAATCAAGGATGTAATTGGCGCCTGCCAGCGTAACAGGATGCTGTCTGCGGAATTTTTGGTCGGCCAATCGCCGGTTGCGCAGCAGACTCCAGATCAACTGCTCGGCATCGGTTTGTTCCTGGCGCAGCTTGCGGGCGAAGGCCAGCAGGTCTTCCGGTACCGGTTGGTGCTTCAAACCTTTTCCCTCACCCCCGGCCCCTCTGCTCCGCTCCAAGTGTTCCCTAGTCCCGGCGGGAGAGGGGATAACACCATGAGTTTGCGACGATTCCGGCAAGGACGCGCTGGTTTGCTCCCTTCTCCCTTCGGGAGAAGGGCTGGGGATGAGGGAGGCTGGTTTGTTCGCTTGCAGGTTTTCCTTGTTGGCGGCGACGAGGGCAGTGGTTTGCTTTGGGTCAACGCGGGTCATGAGATGAGTGTATGGATTTATTCGATGACCGGCACTTAGCGGTTTAACAAGGGCATTCCAGTCCTGTTTATGTGCGTTTACGTTTAGGAAGGTAAAAGCAAGCTCAGTCAGCTTTGGAAGTACGGGGTGTAAGTAAATAGAAAGCAATCGGAAGGCTTCAAGCGCTCCCGTGCAAATCAAGCCGGCAACAAATGGTTCGGTTTTTGCGCGTTTCCAAGGCTCACATGCATCGAAAACTTGATTGACTAGATCCGCATGTTCCATAACTCGACGGAGGGCTTTGCCAAATTCACGTGATTCGTAAAGTGATCCAATTTCGTTGGCGTCTTGACGCACTTTTCCTAGGAGCTGTGCCCAAACGTTTCCAATCTGACTTCCTTTACGGGCTGTATTTAAAATCGTTTGTGAATCCCATGTTGCGAACGTGAAGATGGTTTGGTCGCTTGCCGTAAGCTCTCCACCTTGAAGACTGTGTACAAAACCTGCGGCCCGGCTCGCAATATTCACGTACTTCCCCACCAAGTCACTGTTCACCCGTGCCACAAAATCATCCAGATTCAGATCGATGTCTTCCATCGTCGAATTCAGTTTGGCGGCATAGTAATAACGCAGCCATTCCGGATTCAAACCCTGCTCGATGTAACTCTCGGCGGTGATGAAGGTGCCGCGTGACTTGGACATCTTTTCGCCGTTTACCGTCAGAAAGCCGTGTGCGTAGACCTTCGATGGCGTGCGGTAACCGGCGTGTTTGAGCATCGCCGGCCAGAACAGCGCATGAAAATAGAGAATGTCCTTGCCGATGAAATGAATCAGTTCGGTGTCGCTGCCCGCTTTCAGGAAGGCATCGGCATCGATGGAATTTCCTTTAACCTGTTGTTTTTTAACATAATTTATGAAACTGCCGAAATAGCCTACCGGCGCGTCCAGCCACACGTAAAAGAACTTTCTGCCGTCGGTGCCGGGGATGGCAAAACCGAAATAGGGCGCGTCGCGTGAGATGTCCCAGTCGTTGAGCCCCGCGGTGAACCATTCCGCCATCTTGTTGGCGGCCTCGGGCTGCAACGTGCCGGAGCGGGTCCAGGTTTTGAGGAAGTCCGCGCAGTCACCGAGTTTGAAAAAATAATGTCCGGAAGATTTGCGTACTGGCGCGGCGCCGGACACTGTTGAATAGGGATTTTTCAGGTCGGTGGGCGAATAGGTCGCGCCGCAGACTTCGCAGGAATCGCCGTACTGGTCTTTTGCACCGCACTTCGGGCATTCGCCCTTGATGTAGCGATCGGGCAGGAACATGTTCTTGACCGGGTCATAAAACTGCTCGACGTCGCGCTGCGCAATGAGTTTTGCGTCATTGAGGCGTTTGTAGAATTCTTCCGACAACACGCGGGTTTCGTCGGAGTGCGTGGAATGATAGTTGTCAAAGCTGACCAGAAACGCGTCGAAATCGCGCTTGTGTTCTTTTCCCACGCGTTCGATCAGTTGTTCCGGCGTGATGCCTTCGGCATCTGCACGCAGCATGATCGGCGTGCCGTGAGTGTCGTCGGCGCCGACATAATGCACTTCATGGCCCTGCATGCGCTGGAATCGCACCCAGATGTCGGTCTGGATGTATTCAACGAGATGGCCGAGGTGGATGGCGCCGTTGGCGTACGGCAGCGCAGATGTGACCAGAATCCGGCGCGGCGTGTGTGCGATGTCAGACATGGGCGAGTCAATAACAGCCAAGGCGGCTGCCGTCGTAAACCGGCAGCGCCGAGGTCACAAGAATCCGGCGCAGCTTGTGTGCGTTGTCACTCATGGATGGGAGTCGGCAGGTGATGCTAAAGGGTTGAATTGTAACAAACTATTCCTAATCTCCCGGTCTGTGGAGAGTGGCGTCCAAGCAATCAATGGCGCGCTGCCAGCCGCTGGGCAAAAAAACCTTTGCCAGCATGGGGTTGTGCGGGGTTGTTGTGGTTTGTGGGAGGGTATCTCGCTACAATCGCCGACTTACCGCGCATTAAGAACGGAACCCGAAACATGGCCACAATTACCGAGCAAGACGTCCAGGCTGCGCTGAAGCAACTGGTCGATCCCAATACCAAAACCGATTTTGTCAGCAGCCGGTCGGTGAAAAATATCAAGGTCGAGGACAACAATGTTGCGCTGGATATCCTGCTGGGTTATCCGGGCAAGAGCCAGATCGAGCCGATCCGCAAGATGGTGACCGACAAACTGAAATCGCTGCCCGGCGTCGGTGGCGTCAAAGTCAATGTTTCGATCAAGATCGTGCCGCACGCAGTACAGCGTGGCGTGAAACTGGTTCCCGGTGTCAAGAACATCATCGCGGTTGCCTCCGGCAAGGGCGGCGTCGGCAAAAGCACGACTGCAGTGAACCTGGCGCTGGCGCTGGCCGCTGAAGGCGCGAGCGTCGGTGTGCTCGATGCCGACATCTACGGCCCGTCACAACCGATGATGCTGGGCATCGCCGGACGGCCGGAATCGAAGGACGGCAAATCGCTGGAGCCGATGGAAGCGCACGGCCTGCAGGCGATGTCGATCGGTTTCCTGATCGATACCGAGACGCCGATGGTGTGGCGCGGCCCGATGGTGACCCAGGCGCTGGAGCAACTGGTGAATGAAACCAAATGGCGCGACATCGATTACCTGGTGGTCGATCTGCCGCCGGGCACCGGCGACATCCAGTTGACGCTGGCGCAGCGGGTCCCGGTCACCGGTGCGGTGATTGTCACCACGCCGCAGGACATCGCGCTGATCGATGCGCGCAAGGGACTGAAGATGTTCGAGAAGGTGGGCATCCCCATTCTCGGCATTGTTGAAAACATGTCGCTGCACATCTGTTCGAAGTGCGGCCACGAAGAACACATTTTCGGCGAAGGCGGTGGCAGCCGCATGGGCGCCGATTACAACGTCGAACTGCTGGGCTCGCTGCCGCTGGACATCAACATCCGCAAGCAGGCGGACTCCGGCAAACCGACGGTGGTGGTCGATCCCGATGGCCGGATATCCGAAATCTATCGCCAGATCGCGCGCCGCGTCGCCGTCAAAATCGCCGAGAAGCAGCAGGACCATTCCGCGGCATTCCCGAAAATTGTCGTAAAAAATACCTGACAGGATGCACCGGGGTTCCTGGCAAAATGTTCGTACAGTCCCCGCCTTTTTCCCTCACCCTCGGTCCCTCCCCCGGAGGGGGAGGGATGCAAAGCCCTTCCCCCTCCGGGGCAAGGGAACACTTGAAGCGGAGCAGAAGGGTTGGGATGAGGGAAGGTTTTATATCCAGCCCATTTAATCGCAAAGGGCAATTCTTCTCGCAGGATTCCGTCTTAAGATAGGCACACCATGCGCTTCCGTTTTCCGGTCATCATCATCGACGAGGACTTCCGCTCGGAAAATACCAGCGGCCTCGGCATACGCGCGCTGGCCAAGGCGCTGGAGGAGGAAGGGCAGGAAGTGCTGGGTGTCACCAGCTACGGCGACCTGTCTTCTTTCGCGCAACAGCAGTCGCGCGCCTCGGTGTTCATCCTTTCCGTCGATGACGATGACTTTTCGGCGCAGGAACTGGAGTCGACGATCGGCGAGCTGCGCACCTTCGTCAAGGCGATCCGCTTCCGCAATGCCGAGATCCCGATTTTTCTCTACGGCGAAACCCAGACTTCGCGGCACATCCCGAACGACGTGCTGCGCGAGCTGCACGGCTTCATCCACATGTTCGAGGACACGCCGGAATTCGTTGCGCGTTACATCGTGCGTGAATCCAAGTCCTACCTCGACAGCCTGGCGCCGCCGTTTTTCCGCGCACTGACGCATTACGCGCAGGACGGTTCCTATTCGTGGCACTGCCCCGGACATTCCGGCGGCGTCGCCTTCCTGAAAAGCCCGGTGGGGCAGATGTTCCACCAGTTTTTCGGCGAGAACCTGCTGCGTGCCGATGTCTGCAACGCGGTCGATGAACTGGGGCAGTTGCTCGATCACTCGGGGCCGGTGGCGGCTTCGGAGCGCAACGCCGCGCGCATTTTCAACTGCGACCACTTGTTTTTCGTCACCAACGGCACCTCGACCTCGAACAAGATGGTGTGGCATTCGACGGTGGCGCCGGGCGACGTGGTGATCGTCGACCGCAACTGCCATGTGTCAATCCTGCATGCGATCACCATGACCGGTGCGGTGCCGGTATTCCTGATGCCGACACGCAACCATTTCGGCATCATCGGTCCGATTCCGCTGGAAGAGTTCACCTGGGAAAACATCGAGAAAAAAATCCGCGCCAATCCGTTTGCGTCCAAATCGACTTCGAAGCCGCGCATCCTGACCATCACCCAGAGCACCTACGACGGCATTCTCTATAACGTCGATGCCATCAAGGAAAAGCTTGACGGCAAGATCGATACATTGCATTTCGACGAGGCCTGGCTGCCGCACGCGACTTTCCACAAGTTCTATCACGGCATGCACGCCATCGGCCGTAACCGGCCGCGGACCAAGGAGTCGGTGGTGTTTGCAACCCAGTCCACGCACAAGCTGCTGGCGGGGCTGTCGCAGGCATCGCAGATACTGGTGCAGGACAGCGAGACGCGCAAACTCGATTACGACACCTTCAACGAAGCTTATTTGATGCACACCTCGACCAGCCCGCAGTACGCAATCATCGCGTCCTGCGACGTGGCAGCGGCGATGATGGAGCCGCCGGGCGGCACCGCGCTGGTCGAGGAATCGATCATGGAAGCGCTGGACTTCCGCCGCGCGATGCGCAAGGTCGATGCCGAGTTTGGCAAGGACTGGTGGTTCAAGGTGTGGGGGCCGGAGCGCCTCGCAGCCGAGGGTGTCGGCAATCGTGACGACTGGATGCTGCGCCCGTCGGAACGCTGGCATGGTTTCGGCGATCTCGAGCCGGGCTTCAACATGCTCGATCCGATCAAGGCCACGGTGATCACGCCGGGACTGGACGTAACCGGAAAATTCGCCAAGAGCGGGATCCCGGCGGTGGTGGTAACCAAGTATCTCGCCGAACATGGCATCATTGTCGAGAAGACCGGTCTTTATTCGTTTTTCATCATGTTCACCATCGGCATCACCAAGGGCCGCTGGAACACGATGGTCACCGAACTGCAGCAGTTCAAGGATGACTACGACAACAACCGCCCGCTGTGGCGCGTGCTGCCGGAATTCCTTGCTGCGCATCCGCGTTACGAAAAAATCGGTTTGAAGGATCTGTGCGAACAGATCCACGGCGTCTACAAGGCCAACGACATTGCGCGATTGACCACGGAGATGTACCTGTCGGACATGCAACCGGCGATGCCGCCCGCCGAGGCCTGGGCGCGCATGGCGCATCGCAAAATCGAGCGCGTCGACATCGACAACCTCGAAGGGCGCGTGGCCAGCGTGTTGCTGACGCCGTATCCACCGGGCATTCCTCTGCTGATTCCGGGTGAGCGTTTCAACAGCACCATCGTGCGCTACCTGCAGTTCGCACGCATGTTTAACCGCCAGTTTCCCGGTTTCGATACCGATATCCACGGCCTGGTGTCGGAGGGCGGCGGCGAGCAGTTGCGGTATTGCGTGGATTGTGTGGCAGGTGATGTCTCTGGCTCGTAAGCTGTTGTTTTTATTTGAATAAATAGAATACCCTGTGGCATCAGCCTGGCAAATTGAAAGCGCATTGCCCGGCGCGGGCTGGCCTGCAGTACCGAATCCTGAGGCCGCAGCGCTGCTGGCCATGCATTACCAGTTTGAGCATACGCAGTGGCTGTCTGCCGACGCGCTCGCTCAATTGCAGTTATCCCAGCTTGGCAGTGTTGTTGCGCATGCTTATGCAACCGTGCCGCATTATCAAGAGCGCTGGGCAGGTCTTTATGATCCGTCAGTTGCACTGACATGGGAGACATTCGCGCGGTTGCCGCTGCTGACACGTGCCGATTTGCAATCCCGGTTTGAGTTGATAAAAAGTGCGCGCATTCCTGCGCAGCATGGCCCTGTGGTTGAGGCTCGCACGTCCGGCTCCACGGGTACGCCGGTTTGTGTGCTTAAAACCGCTTTGTGCGGTCTGGTCTGGAAAGCTTTTACGCTGAGAGATCATGCATGGCATCAGCGCGATCTTGGCGGCAAACTGGCAGCGATCCGTCATGGTGTTTCCCGAGCTGAAGGCGGGGGATGGGGAAATGCCACGGAGGGTGCAGTGCGCACCGGGCCGGCAGCGACATTGCCGGTGACTCTTGACGTAGGTGAGCAACTTGATTGGCTGCAAAAGCAAAATCCCGAATATCTGCTGTCGCATCCCACCAATCTGGCGGCGCTGGCGCAACTATCGATGCAACGCGGCGTACATTTGCCGCGTCTGCGTGAAGCCCGGACCAGTGGCGAAGTGCTGTCGCCGGAAGTGCGTGAATTGTGTCGTGCAGCCTGGAATGTCGGAGTTTCCGACATGTATTCATCGAACGAATTGGGTTACATCGCGTTGCAATGCCCCGATACCGATTCATATCACGTCATGGCGGAAGGCGTGGTGGTTGAAGTGCTGGACGATGCCGGCAAGTCCTGTGAGCCGGGGACGGTGGGCCGGGTTGTCGCGACCGCGCTCAATAATTTTGCAACGCCTCTTGTGCGTTATGACATCGGGGATTACGCCGAGGTTGGTGCTCCATGCTCATGCCGACGCGGCCTGCCGGTAATCCGGCACATCATCGGCCGTGTGCGCAACATGCTGGTACTGGGTAATGGCAAACGGTTCTGGCCGGGGTTTGGCTTG
>JAKFUJ010000301.1 GCA_021732805.1 Betaproteobacteria bacterium
CGTTACCGGAGCGCAGTCAGCCATGATCGAATTTGCATCCCGCCTGTCGAGAATCAACCTGTCGCCCAGCTCCATGGCGGCGCAGAAAGTACGCGAACTGCGCGCAGCCGGCCGCGACGTCGTGGGGCTGACCATCGGCGAACCGGATTTCGAAACCCCTGCCCATGTCAAACGCGCGGTGATTGCCGCGATGGAGCGCAACGAAACCAAGTACCCGCCGATTTACGGCATCCCGCAGTTGCGCGAGGCGGTGCGCCGCAAGTTCATCCGCGACAATGGTCTTGATTTTTCCGTCGACCAGATCATGGTCGGCACCGGCAGCAAGCAGATTCTCTACAACACGCTGCAGGCCACCCTTAATTCCGGCGACGAGGTCATCATTCCCGCGCCGTACTGGATTTCCTATCTGGACATGACGCTGGTCGCCGACGGCAAGCCGGTGATCGTCGAGTGCGGCATCGAGAATGGCTTCAAAATCACCCCTGCACAACTCGACGCCGCAATCACGCCGCGCAGCAAATGGCTGATGATCAACTCGCCGGGCAATCCCAGCGGCGCGATTTACAGCCGTGCCGAACTGCTGGCGCTGGCGGAGGAGCTGCGCCGTCATCCGCAGGTCTGGATATTGTCCGATGACATTTACGAGCATCTGCGTTTTGACGGCGTCGAGTTCTGCACCATGGCGCAAGTCGCCCCCGATCTCGCCGACCGCACATTGACGGTCAACGGCGTGTCCAAAGCCTATGCCATGACCGGTTTCCGTCTGGGCTATGCCGCCGGGCCGCGCGAAATGATCAACGCCATTGTCAAACTGCAGTCGCAGAGCACCTCCGGAGTCAACTCGCTCAGTCAGTGGGCGGCGGTTGAAGCGCTGGACGGACCGCAGGAATTCATCACCGAACGCGCCGCGGCTTTCCAGGAACGGCGGGATCATTTACTCGGCATTCTCAATGACGTGCCGGGCATCACCTGCGACCGGCCGCAGGGCGCGTTTTACCTGTTTCCGCGTGTCGAGGGCTTGCTCGGTCGTTGCACGCCCGATGGCAAAGTGCTGAAGCAGGAGCAGGATGTCGTGCTTTATCTGCTGGAACACGCCGGCGTTGCCGTGGTGCAGGGCGCGGCGTACGGGATCAGCCCGCACATGAGGATTTCGATTGCCTACGCGCTTGACAGCGTGATTGAAGGCGGCCGGCGGATTGCCCGCGCGGTCGGCGAGCTGCGTTAAAGCGGTTCAGCTCAGGCGCGCCAGCGCCTGTTCGAGATCGGCGATCAGGTCCGCGGGATCTTCGAGTCCGATATGCAGGCGGATTGTCGGTCCGCCGGGATTCCATGTGGTGGCAGTGCGGATTTTTTCGGGATGCGGTGCGGTGACCAGGCTTTCGTAACCGCCCCAGCTCGAGCCGATGCCGAACAGCTTGAGCGCGTTGACGAAGCCTGTAATCCGGCCGCGATCGACCGGTTGCAGGATGACGCCGAACAGCGATGCCGCGCCGTCGAAATCGCGTTTCCAGATGGCGTGCCCCGGATCGCTTTCGAGGGCTGGATACAGCACGCGCTGCACTTCGGGGCGTGCGGACAGCCAGCGTGCCACGGCCAGCGCATTGGCCATTTGCTGTTTCATGCGCACGCCGATGGTACGAAAGCCGCGCAGCGCCAGATAACAGTCGTCGGGACTGACGCAGAAGCCGTATTCAGCGACGGCACGTCGCACCGGCAGCCAGTATTGTTCGTTGGTGACGATGATGCCCATCATCACATCGGAATGGCCGACGATGTATTTGGTCGCGGCGTGGATCGACACATCGATGCCGCGCTCGAACGAGCGGAAAAAATACGGCGTGCCCCAGGTGGTGTCGGCCAGTACCGGAATGTTGCGGGCATGCGCCGCCGCGGCGATGGCCGGGATATCCTGCATTTCGAAGGTCAGCGAACCCGGCGCTTCGCAGAACACCGCCCGGGTATTGTTTTTGATGTGTTTTTCCATGCCGCCGCCGATCAGCGGATCGTAATATTCGACCTCAACCCCGTTTTTACGCAACTGTTTCTCGCAGAAAATGCGCGTCGGCGCGTAGGTGCTGTCGGTCATCAGCAGGTGATCGCCGGATTTGACGAAGGCCGACAATGCCGCGGTGATCGCGGCGAGCCCCGACGGCACTGCCACCGCCTGGTAGCCGCCTTCCATTTTCGCCACGGCGTCTTCGAATGCAAACGTGGTCGGCGTGCCGTGGATGCCGTAGCGCATGCTTTTGTAGTCATCGGGATCACGTGATTCATAGGTTTCAAGATCCGGGAACACCACGGTCGAGGTGCGGAACACCGGCGTGTTGACGGTGCCGTGGGTCTGCGCGGGATTGCGGCCGACGTGGGTCAGCAGGGTGTCTTTTTTCATGGTCAGCTATTTTGGCATTGGAAGGGTAGGCCGCGACATTCTGCGTGAGCGCCAAAGACGGCGCAACACGCCCGGTCCGGAGGGGTTTTGGTTTTCAGCATCGGTCTCGGAGAGTATGCTACACGGCGTTGAATCAAGGGCTGAGCCGGCCTGTGTGGCCGGGAGAAATTGCCGTTCGATCCGCGATAAATCGCATTCAAGGGAGAAACAGCACATGAACAGCTTGACCCGCGCCATGGCACTTGGTGTTGCCTGCATGGTTTGTACTGCGGCGGCTGCGCAAGACTATCCTGTCAGACCGGTGCGCCTGATCGTCGGCTTCGCGCCCGGCGGTTCTACCGACGTCACCGCGCGCATACTCGCGGAAAAACTGACCACGGCTCTGGGCCAGCAGGTGATTGTCGATAACCGCTCCGGCGCCGGCGGCAATATCGGCGCCGACATCGCCGCCAAGTCGAGCCCCGACGGCTATACCGTGCTGATGGCCACCACAGGGGTCATGGCGTTCAATCATTATCTGTATGCCAAGCTGCCATACAGCGCGGAAAAAGATCTGGCGCCGGTGACGCAGATCGGTTCCTTGCCGCTGATCCTGATCGTGCCTTCGGCGCTGCCCGCCAAATCGGTGAAGGAACTGGTGGCGCTGGCCAAATCCCAGCCCGGCAAGTATTCCTTCGGCACCTCCGGCGTCGGCGGCGCGACCCATGTTACCGCCGAATTGTTCAAGGCGCTGGCGGACATCAATATCGTGCATGTGCCGTACAAGGGCAGCGGCCAGATGATGGGCGACCTGCTGAGCGGGCAAGTGCAGATTGCGTTTGACCAGATTGCGTCCTCCATCGGCCATGTCAAATCCGGCAGACTGCGTGCGCTGGGCATCACCACCGCCAAACGTTCCGCGCTGCTGCCCGAGCTGCCGACGATCGCCGAGGCCGGTGTCGCGGGCTATGACGCCACTTCGTGGAACGGGCTGGGGGTGCGCGCCGGCACGCCGCCATCCGTGATCAATCGCCTGCAGCAGGAAACCAGCAAGGCGATTTTTGCGCCGGATGTCAAAGATCGATTCGCGGCGCTGGGCATCGACCCCATCGGCAGCAAGCCCGGGGAGTTTGCGGCGTATATCAAGTCCGAGCGCGGCAAATGGATACCGCTGTTCAAAAAAATCGGGATTGAACCGCAGTAGGGCTCCGTCTGTCGCGTCCGCGCGACGCAGCGTAGTTTGACGGGCCGCAGGTGGTGGTCTGTTTCCGCTTTTTTTGCGTTATCCTATAAGCCATTCCACAAGAGGAGCGCGCGCTGCTGCTGGAGTCCAGCATGCGGCGCCACGGATAGTCATGGATCATCAACATCTGTTCGACGTCGGCGGGACGCATCTGTCCCGACTTGAAGACCTGCGGCTGATCAAGGGCGAGGGCTGTTACGCCGCGGACTGGAGCCTGCCCAACCAGGCACATGCCGCATTCCTGCGCGCTGACCGCGCCCACGCCAAAATCGTATCGATCAACACCGATGCCGCGCGCAAGGCCAGGGGCGTGCTCGGTGTGTATACCGGCGCCGATGCGGTCGCCGCCGGTTATGTGAAGCCGCTGAGCATGCTGACCTTCGCCGGCAAGGACGGCAAGAAGGCGAACCTGCCCAATCGTGCGGTGCTGGCGAATGGCACGGTGCGTTTCGTCGGTGAAACCGTGGCGATGGTGATTGCCGAAACCGCGCTGCAGGCGCAGGACGCTGCGGAACTGATCGAAGTCGAATACGAAGACCTGCCGGTGACTGTGGACCCGCGGGCCACGCTGGAAGCCGGTGCGCCGCAATTGCATGACAACGTGCCGGGCAACATGGTGTTCGAACAGGAAGCCGGCGATGCCGCGGCAGTGGATGCCGCGTTTGCCAAAGCGGCGCATGTCACCAAACTGAAGCTCGATTGCACCCGTGTCGCGCCGAATCCGATGGAGCCACGCGCCTGCCTGGTCGCACATGATGCGGCCAGCGGTGGTTACACGCTGCACACACCCGTGCAGGGCATCAACATGATGCGCATGCAGATTGCCGCCTACACGGGAGTGCCTGACGACAAGCTCACCATCAAGGCCAAAGACGTGGGTGGCGGCTTTGGCCAGCGCAGCATTGCCTATACCGAATACGTTGCCGCAATGATCGCCGCAAAAGCCCTCAAGCGTCCGGTGAAATGGGTGTCCACGCGCAGCGAAGGTTTCATGTCGGATTCGCATGGTCGTGCCAATTACATCGACGCCGAACTGGCACTGGACAAGGACGGTACGTTCCTCGCGATGCGTCTGGACTGGATTGCCGACCTCGGCGCCTATCTGCACCCGGCCGGCCCGGTCAGCCCGATGCGCAACCCGGTGACCTGTCTGAACGGTGTGTACAAAACCCCGGCATTGTTCGGCCGCTGGCGCGTGGCCCTGACCAATACCGTGCCGGTGTCGGCCTATCGCGGCGCGGCGCGCCCCGAAATTGCCTACACCATTGAACGCCTGGTTGATGAAGCCGCGGCGCAGATGAGCATCGATCCGGGCGAACTGCGCCGGCGCAATTTCATTCCGAAAGAGGCGTTCCCTTACAAGACGCCGACCGGTTCGGTGTATGACATTGCCGATTTCCCCGGCGTACTCGACAAGGCATTGAAGATTGCCGACGTCGCCGGCTTTGACAAACGGCGTACGATTTCCGGGAAACGCGGCATGCTGCGCGGGCTGGGCATGTCCACGGTGATCGAGAATTCCGGCGCCGGCATGTTTCCCAAGGACGAAGTGCTGATTGAAGTCGGCACCGACGGCAACCTGACTGCGTATTCGATTTCGCATTCGCAGGGCCAGGGCCATGAAACCACGTTCGCGCAGATCATCGGCGACGCGCTGGGCATTCCGGCGGAACGCATCCAGCTGCGTCAGGGCATCGCTGAAAAAGGTCTGATCGGCAACCACACCGGCGGTTCGCGCACCATCGTCGGTGCCGGCACGGTGTGCCACATTGCCGCGAAAAAACTGATTGAAGTCGCGACACCGCTGGCTGCGGAACAGTTAGGTGTTGAACCGTCGCAGGTGGCGTACGCCAAGGGCGAATTCCAGTCGAAGGAATCGAGCAAAAAAATCACGCTCGGTGAACTGGCGGCGAAAAAACCGCTGTCGGTCACCGGTGAAGGCAAATTCGGCTCGACCTTTCCCAACGGCTGCCACATCGCCGAAGTCGAAATCGATCCGCAGACGGGCGTCACCGACGTGGCCTCGTATGTGACGGTCGATGACTGCGGCACGGTGATCAACCACACCATCGTCGAAGGCCAGATGCACGGCGCAGTGGCGCAGGGCTGGGGGCAGATTTTCGGTGAAAACATCGTTTACGACCCGGACACCGGCCAGTTGCTGACCGGCAGCTTCATGGATTATGCGATGCCCAAGGCCGGCTGGATCAAGGACATCACCATCGCCGACCACACCACCTTCGGCACCATCAGCCCGCTGGGCGTGAAGGGCATGGGCGAATCCGGTTGCACTGCTTCACTGGGTGCGCTGACCAATGCCGTGATGAACGCGCTGCGCCCGCTGGGTGTGCCGCCGCTCGACATGCCGCTGACCGCGCACAAGCTGTGGCAGGCGATCACCACCGCAAAAGCTGGACACGGAGAGGGACGCTGACATGTACGCATTCCAGTATCGCAAGGCGAAAACGCTGAAAGAAGCGGGTGAGCTGCTGGCCAGGGATGACGAAGCCAAGCCGCTGTCCGGTGGCATGACGCTGATCCCGACGCTCAAGGCCCGCCTCGCGCAGCCTACGCAACTAATTGATTTAAATGGACTTTCTGAGCTGTCCGGGATTGAAGTCAAAGGCGATGTGCTGAGCATCGGCGCGGCGACGCGGCATCAGGAAGTGGCGAATTCCAAAGTCGTGCGTGATGCGCTGCCCGCGCTGTCCAGCCTTGCTTCCCACATCGGCGATCCGCAGGTGCGCAACCGCGGCACGCTCGGCGGTTCGGTCGCCAACAATGATCCGGCGGCCGACTATCCGTCAGCAGTGCTCGGACTGAACGCGAAAGTCATCACCAACAAACGTGAAATCGCCGCCGATGATTTTTTCCAGGGCATGTTTGCCACCGCGCTGGAGCCGGGTGAAATCATCGTGCGCATCGCGTTTCCGCTGCCGGAAAAAGCGGCCTATGCCAAGTTCGCGCATCCGGCCACGGGTTATGCGATGGCGGGCGTGTTTGTCGCGCAGACCGCGGACGGCATCCGTGTCGCAGTGACCGGCGCCGGCCCCGGCGTGTTCCGCTGGACCGATGCCGAACAGGCGCTGACCAAAAAAATGGACGCAGCAGCCATTGAACAATTGACGCTCGCTGCCGACGATCTGAATGAAGACATGCATGGCTCGCGCGAATACCGCGCGCAGTTGGCCAAAGTCATGGCGATGCGCGCGGTAGCGGCGATCGCCGGAAAAAACTGAGGAAAGCACTGTCATGGCCAAAATCAACCTGACCGTGAACGGCAAAAAAACCACCGGTGATGTCGAAGCCCGCGTGCTGCTGGCGAATTTCCTGCGCGATGAACTGAAGCTGACTGGCACCCATGTCGGTTGCGACACCAGCCAGTGCGGCGCGTGCACCGTGCATGTCGATGGTCGTGCGATCAAATCCTGCACGATGCTCGCGGTGCAGGCCGACGGCGCCGATGTGGTGACCATCGAAGGCCTCGCCAAAAACGGCAAGCTGCATCCGGCGCAGGCGGCATTCACCGAATGCCATGCGCTGCAATGCGGTTTCTGCACGCCGGGCATATCATGACCACTGCGGCGCTGATCAGGGACAATCCGAAACCGAGCGACGAAGAAATCGTGCACGGGCTTGAGGGCAATCTCTGCCGCTGCACCGGTTATCTCAATATCGTCAAAGCGGTGAAACGC
>JAKFUJ010000166.1 GCA_021732805.1 Betaproteobacteria bacterium
CCGGCCAGTAAAGGCCGAAACGCGGCGTATGCTGTGCAGATCAGGTCAGTGAGCCGGCACAGTGCTTCTGGAATGCAGGGCGTGCCGATACGCTCTTGTACCAGCGCTCGAAGTTCGGCAGTGCCGGGCGTTCAATCGGCAGGCTGAACCAGCGATGACCGATCACGGCGGTCGGTATGTCGCCCATGGTGAACTGTTCACCGGCAAGGTAAGCGTGTTTCGCAAGATGAGCGTCGGCCATGGCCAGGCTGGCGGCAAGCTTGCCGCGGCAGTCCTCGACTTCCGCCATGTTGCGTTTTTCGACCGGTGTGCGCACCAGGTTCCAGAATATCGGCTTCATGAGGTTCCACAGCGTGGTGCTGTACCACTCCATCCAGCGGTCGGCATCCGCTGCCATCTTCGGGTCTGACGGACACAGCGTGCCCATGCCGTGCTTGCGCGCCAGATAACGCACGATGGCATGGGATTCCCACAGCACGAAGCCGTCATCATTGATCATCGGCACCAGTCCGGTCGGGTTCATCCCCTTGTATTCAGGCGTGTTGTTGACGCCGAACTGCATGCCGGCGTCGACCCGTTCGTATTGCACGCCGGCTTCCGCGCAGCACCACAGCACTTTCTGCACATTGATTGAGTTGGTGCGGCCCCAGATTTTCAGCATTGTGATAACTCCCCCTGCAGGTTGGTTTGGCGAGGCGCCAGTTTAGCAGGATGCCTGCCGCGCACCGGGTGCGGTTATAATTTGCGGATTCAATTGATCAAACAAACGGAGGCGTCATGGGCAGCATGATTGAACTGACGGCGGCAGACGGTCACAAATTCGGTGCGTACAAGGCGGAACCCGCGGGCAAGCCGCGTGGCGGTCTGGTGGTGATCATGGAGATATTCGGTGTCAACAGTCATATCCGCGCGGTGGCTGATGGTTATGCGGCGGACGGTTATCTGGTCATTGCCCCGGCAATGTTCGACCGTGTGCAGCCCAATTACGAGTGCGGTTATACGCCGCCGGAAATCGAAGCCAGTCGCGGCCTGATGCAGAAGGCCAGTCTGGATGATGCGATCAAGGATGTCACCGCAGCAGTCAAGGCCGTGCAGTCGGCCGGCAAGGTCGGTATCGTCGGTTACTGCTGGGGCGGCACCGTGGCATGGAAGGCGGCGGCTGAAGTGGCCGGACTGACCTGTTCGGCGCCGCACTACGGCGGCGGCATTCCCAATCACGCCTCGCTGCAGGCGAAATGTCCGGTGATGTTCCACTGGGGAGAAACCGACCACTCGATCCCGATGGAGGCTGTCAACAAGGTCAAGGCTGCGCAAGCCGGACATGAACACCATGTCTACCCTGCGGGGCACGGCTTCAACTGCGATCAGCGCGGATCGTTTGATGCTGCCAGTGCAAAACTGGCGCGCGAACGCACCCTGGCGTTTTTGCGGAAACATGTTGGATAGGTGGATTTGATTCGACAAAAAAAGCCGGCGCAATGCCGGCTTTTTTGTGGTTCACGGAATGTTCAGGCCGTGCCGCTGCTGGCGCGCTTGTTGAATGCAGTAAAAAATTGTTCGGCGGTTTTTTTGGCGACGCCGTCAATCAGCCGTGCGCCGACCTGCGCCAGTTTGCCGCCGATGCTCGCTTTCACGCTGTAACTCAGGCGGGTGTCGTTGCCTTCCGGCGCGAGATTGACCTGCGCCTCGCCCTTGGCGAATCCGGCGACACCGCCCTGACCTTCGAACTGCAGCGTGTAGGAATCCGGCGCCTGTACTTCAAGCAGCGTCATGCGCCCCTTGAATTTGGCGCTGACCGGACCGACCTTGGCGATCATTGTCAGCAGGTATTCGTTGTCCGATTGTTTTTCCAGTGAGTCGCAGCCGGGGATGCAGTCCTTCAGCACGGCGGTATCGTTCAGTGCGTTCCAGGTGGCCTGCTGGGGCAGGGCGATCAGTTGTTCGCCGGTCATTTCCATTGCAATGAATCTCCTCGGTTGCCGTTGCCTGATGTTACCGCATGCGACGCGCTACAATAGGGAATGCACAGGGTTATGTTGAGGGCTTGCTCATGGACAGCGTGGATCTGCAGGTAATTCGCAGCGCAAGCGATTGGGTCGGCAGCGGCCGTCGCGTGGTGCTGGCAACCGTGATCCGGACCTGGGGTTCGGCGCCGCGGCCGATCGGTGCGTTGTCGGCGATCCGTGACGACGGCATGGTGGTCGGTTCGGTGTCCGGCGGTTGCGTCGAAGACGACATGATTGCCCGTGTCAAGGAAGGAACGCTCGCTGAAAACACGCCGACAACCATCAAGTACGGCGTGTCGGCGGAGGAGGCGCAGCGCTTCGGCCTGCCCTGTGGCGGCACGCTGGAACTGGTGCTGGAGCCGTTGACGGCGGCCAGCGGTCTGCAAGACCTTCTGGCGCGCATCGAACGCCATGAACTGGTGCTGCGCCGGCTGGACATGAAAACCGGCCGCGCGAGCATTGGTCCTGCGCAATGGTCCGACCTGCTGGCGTTTGATGGCGTGACATTGTCGACGGTTTACGGGCCGCGCTGGCGTTTGCTGATCATCGGCGCCGGCCAGTTATCGACTTATCTCGCGCAAATGGCGCAGGCGCTGGATTACCAGATCACTGTGTGCGATCCGCGCATGGAATATACGGAAACGTGGAGCCTGCCGGGCGTCGAACTGAAACGCGGCATGCCCGACGATGTGGTGACCGCGATGAACCTCGATGGTCACAGCGCGGTGGTGACGCTGACCCATGACCCCAAGCTGGATGACATGGCCTTGCTGGAAGCGCTGAAATCGCCGGCGTTTTACATCGGCGCCATCGGTTCCCGGAAAAACAACGATGCCCGCCGCCAGCGGCTCGCTGAATTTGATTTGTCGCAGGCAGAAATTGCGCGGCTGCACGGTCCGGTGGGCCTGAAGATCGGCAGCAAGACGCCGCCGGAAATCGCGGTCGCCATCCTTGCCGAGATGACGGCCATTCGCAACGGTGTGGATGTGGCGACTTTCACCGAACCGCCAAAGGCGACGACCGAGGGATGCACGGTGGGTTGAAGTTGCTGTTGCATCGTTTGTTAAAATATCAATAAAATCAATTAGTTATAAAAATTCTTGCGGGTGGATGGGATTTTACTGATAATGATTCTTATTAAGTAAGGATCACGGTCAGCCACCATGTACATCTGTGTTTGCAACGGCATCACCGAACGCGACATCCGCAACGCCATCGACGCGGGCGCGCGTTCATTCGGTGATCTGCAGCGCGAACTGGGCATCGCCTCCGGCTGCGGTCAGTGCACGCAGGAGACCAAATGCCTGTTGCGAGAAGCGCGCCGCGAATGTTCGTATGCCGACGCGTTGCAGGCAGCCTGAACTGCCGTTCCGTTTTACCTTTCTTTTTCCGTAATACCCCGCTTCGCATCTGCTTTCGTGGCTGAGAAGCATTCGCGACTCTATTCTCATTCTCGGTGTGATTTTTTTATTGTGCTACGCTCGATGCATCATTTTTCAAGCGAGGTGCTGCCATGAAGGGCGATAAAAAAGTCATCACACATCTGAACAAGATACTGACCAACGAGCTGACGGCGATCAACCAGTATTTCCTGCATGCGCGCATGTTCAGGAACTGGGGGCTGAAAAAACTCGGTGAACATGAGTATCACGAGTCGATCGACGAGATGAAACACGCCGACAAGCTGATTGAGCGCATCCTGTTTCTCGAAGGACTGCCCAACCTGCAGCAGCTGAACAAGCTGATGATCGGCGAGAACGTCAAGGAATGTCTGGAATGCGATCTCAAGTCGGAAATGCATGCGCATCCGATGCTGAAGGACGCGATTGCCTGCTGCGAGGAGGTTGGCGATTACATTTCACGCGAGCTGTTCGAGGACATCCTCGAATCCGAGGAAGAGCATATCGACTGGATCGAAACCCAGATCGAACTGATCGGCAAGGTTGGAATCCAGAACTACATGCAGTCGCAGATGGGCGGGGACAGCGCGTCCTGAGGGATTGGCTCTGCGATTGCCGCAGAGCAGGGATTTCTGAATCGCGGTTTTCAGGCTTCCGCCCACATCCGCAGCAGGTTGTGATAACACCCGGTGAGTTTGACGACGGCCGGCGTGTCGCCGGCCGAGTTGCGTAATTCGAGTATGGCCATGTCCAGATCGAGCAATTGGCGACGTTGCTCGTTATCACGGACCATGCTTTCAATCCAGAAAAACGATGCAATGCGCGCGCCGCGCGTCACCGGCAGCACGCGATGTACTGTGCCGGCCGGATAGAGGATCATGTCGCCGGCCGCCAGTTTGACCGGCTGTGCGCCGCCGGCGTTGTCGATGACCAGTTCGCCACCGTCATATTCACCGGGGTCGGACAAAAACAGCGTTGCCGATAAATCGGTGCGCATGCGCTGGCCGGTGCCGGAAATGGTGCGCATCGCATTGTCGATGTGGGGGCCAAAGGCATTGGCGCCGCCGGTGTAACAGTTGAACAACGGCGGGAATATGCGTTTGGGCAGGGCCGCCGTGAAAAACATCGCATTTGCCGACAGGGCGTCGAGCACCATGGCGGCAGCCTGGCGCGCTGCCGTCGAGTCTTCGGGCAACTGCAGGTTGTTTTTGGTTTTTTCCGACTGTGAACCCGCGGTGATGCGGCCGTCCGCCCACGTTCCGCCGGCAACGATTTCGCGGCAGCGCTGCAAAGCGCTTCCGCTGAGTACTTCGCGGATGGGCAGCATCATCGGATTTTCCTGTTGATCAGAATTTCAGTTTCAAGGTGATCTGGATGGCGCGTTTGGTCCCCGGAATCACGTGGCCCTGATAGACGCCTTCGTAATAGTCGGTATCCGTCAGGTTGAGCACGTTCAGTTTCAGATCGTAGGATTTTTGCTCATACGCCAGCAGCGCGTCATAACGTGTGTAATGGGGCACGGCATTGGTATTGGTGTTATTGCCCCAGCGCAGGCCGACGGCCTCGACGCCGCCGCCGACCTTCCAGCCCCCGCCCAGCCGGTAGACTGTCCACAGGCTGGAGGTGTAGTCAGGCGTGTTGAGAGGCGCCTTGCCGAGCGTGTTGGCCTGCTGGCCGGTGGCCGCATCAATCTTCGCGTCGAGAAGCGAGGCGCCGGCGAACACTTCCCAGTCCTTGGTGATGCGTCCGGCGGCTTCTACTTCGATGCCGTCGGTGTGACGTCTGCCGGAGAGCAGGTTTTGCTCGACAGTCACGGCGAGGTCGGTGTTGCGTTCGTTGGTTTTTTCGGAGCGGAACACCGCGGTGCGCAGCGACAGGTTGCCCTCGAACAATTCCCATTTTGCACCGGCCTCGATATTGCGGTTTTTTTCCGGCGGCGTATTGGCGCCGCGGTCGTCGAGCGCGTACAACTCGCCTGAAGGATTGAATGATGTGCCGTAGGCGACATAGTACGACTGCGCATCCGAGGGCTGAAAAATCAGTCCGGTGCGCCAGCTCCACACACGGTCGGTGCGCGACAGTTCGCCCTGCGGGGCAGGTCGCTCATAGTCGGCCTTGAAGTTGTCGTAACGCGCGCCGACTACCGCCTTCCACATCGGCAGGAATTCGATGGTGTCCTGGGTATACAGAGCGGCGGTGTTGGCCCGGTAGTCGACCTGACCGGCGCGGCTTGCGCTGAAAAAATTCGCAGGCAGGGGAATCACATAAGGATTGGTATTGCCGACCGTGGTTGCCGGATTGGCGCCGCCGCCCGCCCAGTTCCAGCGCGATGCCTCTTCGCGCAGCAGTTCCATGCCGACAAGCAGGTTGTGTTTCATGCCGGCTGCGGCGAATCTGGTGTTGAAATCGGTCTGGCTGGTGATGGTGTCTTCCTCGCCGGCCCGACGCTGTGCCTGGCGGTTGATGGCGGTGGCGCCGGTGATGAAGGTGGTGCCGCCGGGCAGACGCGGCGCCACGGCCCACAGATCGCGCCGGTAGCGCGCCTTGCGCAGAACGGATTTGATTTCAGTGTCGGTGCTGAAGCGGTGGGTGTAACTGAAGGTGGTGATGTCGGTGTCGTCTTTCTGGTAATCGGCGTTGGCGATGCCGTAAAAGCGTTCGACCGGCACCGCCAGCGGCAGTCCCTGGAAATACGGCACGCCGTAGTCGGGCACGTCGTTGTAACCAAGATGATAGTGACTGACGGCGAATTCATTTCTGGTGCCGATGCCCCAGCGTATGGATGGTGCGTAACCCAGACGGTCAGTCTGCACACCTTCGCGGAAGCTTTTGGCATCGGTCTTCATGACATTGAAACGTATCGCGGCGCCGTCGCCGACCTTCTTGTTGAGGTCGGCCGTGGCGCGGTAATAATCGTCGGTGCCCACGGTAAGCGCAGTCTCGTAACGGTCGGCCAGAAACGGCGTTTTGCTGACCTGGTTGATGATGCCGCCGGTCGAGCCGCGGCCGAACAGCATCGATGCCGATCCGCGCAGCACGTCAATCTGCTCGAGATTGAATGTTTCGCGGTTGTACTGGGCGATATCGCGGATACCGTCGAGGTAGAGATCACCGACCACCGAAAAGCCGCGCAGCGTGATGTTGTCGCCGATGCGTCCGCCTTCGCCGGCGTTGAACGTCAGGCTGGGCACATTGCGCAGCGCTTCGCGCATGGTGTCGGCATTGCGGTCGTAGATCAGCTGCTGCGGAATGATGGTGATCGCCTGCGGGATGTCGCGCGGCAACTGCGGTGTTTTGCCGACGCTGGTGGCGCCGCCCTGATAGCCCTTGTTTTCCGGGTCACGACTGACCTGGACGTTGACGGTCGGCAAGGTGGTTTCGCCGCTGGCCGGCGCTGTCTGGGCCCATGTGCCCTGAGACGCGAAAGTCATGCCGGCGAGCATGGCGCCCAGCGGCAGCAGCTTGCGGATTACGGTCTTGGGTTGTTCGGCCGCCGAAGCGGTCTGTGGTTTGCTGCGCAGGCAGGCGATGGCAGCGGCCATCGGATGCAATTTGAAGCGTTGCTGCATGAAAATCTCCCGGTAGTCATCAAGATAAAGTGCTGGCTACCGGGATTCGGGGTGGCTTGCGGTTTCATTGCGGTTGCTGCAGGAAACGAACGTTAATTTTTGCCTTCGGGTGTGCTGACAAATCCGATCTTGTTGAGTCCCGACCTGGCGGCTGCCGCAATCACCGAGGCTACAAGGTGGTATTCTGTGGTGCGATCGGCGCGGATATGCACTTCCGGTTGGGGATCGATTGCAGCGGCTGCTCTCATGCGCGCTTCC
>JAKFUJ010000163.1 GCA_021732805.1 Betaproteobacteria bacterium
ATCAGCGATGCGAGCAGTTGCTCGGCATCAGGAAGCGGGTTAGCCGGCATGGCGGGCCGTAGCCTAACACAATAGACCTGTCGCTTGGGCCTGTTGACCATTACTTCATCTCACGAAGTAATGGTTAACAGGCCCTCAATGCCGCGGGTGGCTTCAAACGGTGTTTTTTTGCGTTGTTGCGAACCAGGTACGCAGGATTTCGGCGGCTGCCGCGGCATCGAGCAGTGCTGCGCGTTTGTCGGCCCGTACGCCGCCGTCCCGCAGCGCCGTCTCCGCGGCGTGCGAAGTCAGGCGTTCATCGACATAATCCACCGCGATGCCGAACCGGCCATGCAGTCGTTGGCCGAAGCGTCGCGCCAGTCGTCCGCTTTCATGGATGGTGCCGTCAGCATGGGCAGCGATGCCGACCACCAGCAACACCGGCCGCCACTCGGCTATCAGCGCTGCGATGGCGGCAAAACGGCGGTCATTGTCTTCGGCGGCAATTACGGTCAGGGCGTGTGGAATGGCCAGTTCGAGTTCACCGACGGCGACACCGATGCGTTTTTCGCCGAAATCGAAGGCCAGCACTGCGCCGCGCGCCGGTCGCAACTTCACGCGTGGCCGGCGACGTCCGAGAGATTGGCGTAATCGACGCCCAGCGCCTGCATCGCGGCGGCGAGTCTTTCTTCGGCAGGCAGGTCGAACAGAATGCCGGCATCGGCAGGCACCGTCAGCCATGCATTCTGCGCAAGTTCGTGTTCCAGCTGTCCGGGCGCCCAGCCGGCATAACCGAGCGTGACCAGCATGCTCGGCGGCCCTTCCCCGCGGGCAACGGCTTCGAGGATGTCCTTGGACGTGGTCAGACCGATTTCAGAACCCACGGTCAGTGTGGATTGCCAGGCGCCCAACGGCTGATGCAGCACAAATCCGCGGTCGATCTGCACCGGTCCGCCGAAATGCACCGGAATTGCGCGAAAGGTATCGACTTCCGGAGTGATTTTGACCTGCTCCAGCAGTCCGTGCAGATTGAGATCGGTCGGCCGGTTGATGATGATGCCGAGCGCACCGTTCTCATTGTGCTCGCACACCAGCGTCAGCGTTTTGGCAAAGTGCGGATCGACCATGGCCGGCATGGCAATCAGGAAATGCTGGGTGAGATCAACGCTGTTCATTGTAGGCAACGCTATTGTAAAGCCGGGGGACGACAGCGACAATTGAATCCCTCCGCCAGAATCCAATCTGACCGCAATGTTTCGCTTTGACGCAGTGCTGATGTGGTTTCGCCGCGATCTGCGCGTGGCCGACAATGCCGCGCTGTATGCCGCACTGAAGGCGGCGCGTCGTGTGTATTGTGTTTTTGTCTACGACACTGAAATCCTTGATGTTTTGCCGTCGCGCGCCGATCGTCGTGTCGAATTCATTGTGCAATCGGTGGACGAGCTCGGGCGTGATCTGGTCACTCGAGGCGGGCAGCTGATGGTTTTGCATGGCAGTGCCCGCGTCGAAATTCCGCGGCTGGCGAACAGACTCGGTGTGCAGGCGGTGTATGCGAATCATGATTACGAGCCGGGCGCACTGGCGCGTGATGCGGCTGTTGCGCAGGCGCTGAAACCCTGCGAATTTCTGACGCGCAAGGATCAGGTCATTTTCGAAAAAGACGAAATCCTGACGCAGGGCGGCACGCCGTTCTCGGTGTTCACACCTTACAAAAATGCCTGGCTTAAAAAACTGGATCCCTTTTTTCTGAAACCCTATCCGGTTGAGGGTTACACGGGAAATATGGCGCAGCCCCCGGGAAAATTCCCAGCATTTACGCTGGCGGGCCTCGGGTTCAAACCGACGAATCTGCAGGCGCTGGGCATCGCCGGCGGCGCAAATTCCGCGCAACAGTTGTTCACGGATTTTGTGCCGCGCATGGCGCGTTATCGCGAAGCCCGCGATTTTCCTGCGATAAGGGGACCTTCTTATCTGTCGGTGCATCTGCGCTTCGGCACGATTTCCATACGCGAAATTGCACGCGCCGCGTGGCAGGCGGCGGGGGACGGTGACGATGAAGGCGCGGCAACCTGGCTGTCGGAACTGATCTGGCGGGATTTTTATTTCATGATCCTGCATCACCATCCGCGCGTGGTGTCCTGCGCTTTCAAACCCGCGTATGACGCCATCCGCTGGCCCAATGACAAAGCGCTGTTCGACGCCTGGTGCGCGGGACGCACCGGGTATCCCATCGTTGACGCAGCGATACGCCAGATCAACCAGACCGGCTACATGCACAACCGGCTGCGCATGATTGCCGCTTCATTCCTGGTCAAGGATCTGTTGGTGGACTGGCGGCTCGGCGAAAAATATTTTGCCGACCACCTCAATGATTTTGATCTGGCGGCCAACAATGGCGGCTGGCAGTGGGCGGCTTCCACCGGCTGTGACGCCCAACCCTATTTCCGCATTTTCAATCCGGTGACCCAGTCGCAAAAATTTGATCCCGACGGCGCTTTCATCCGGCGTTATGTGCCGGAGCTGGCGGGTTGCGATGGGCGCACCATCCATGCGCCGTGGACCCTGTCGGCGGATGCGCAGCGCGCAGCCGGAGTGGTCATCGGCCGTGATTATCCCGCGCCGGTCGTCGATCATGCCGCGGCGCGGCTGCGTGTACTGGAAATGTTCAAAACCGTGAAGGCCTGAGAATTATTTGCGCCAGAAGGCGGGCGTAAAGACCACGAGCAGCGCAAACAGTTCCAGCCGCCCGAGCAGCATGGCAAAAGTACAGACCCAGGTCTGGAAATCACTGAGCCCCGAAAAATTGGTTGCCGGACCGACCTGGTGCAGTCCGGGGCCGATGTTGTTCAGCGAAGCGACGATCGCGGAAAACGCGGTCATCGCATCGAGCCCGCTCCAGCCCAGGGCCAGTGTCAGTGTCACCAGCAGTGCGACCCACACAAAAAAGAATCCAAGCACGGCGAATACCACCGGATCGGCGACCACGTGGCCGGCCACCTTGACCGGACTGACCGCCTGCGGGTGGGCGAGACTTTTGATTTCGCGGTACACCTGCCGGTAAAGAATGACCGCACGCATCATCTTGATGCCGCCGCCGGTGGATCCCGAACAACTCAGAAAGGTGCCGAGGAACAACACCCACAGCGGCGCGAATACCGGCCACAGGTTGTAATCCGCCGTGGCGTAGCCGGTGGTGGTGCCGACGGAGATGATGTTGAAGGCGGCGTAGCGCAGCGCGGTCAGGAAGTCGGGATAGGTGCCGGAGCCGTGCAGCAGCATGGCGATGCCGGCGATGCTGACGGCGATGACCAGAATGAAGTAACGCGCTTCGGTGTCCCTGGCATAGGGCAGCAGTTTTTTGGTGCGCCACACCAGAAAATGGGTCGAAAAATTGATGCCGGCAATGACCATGAAACAGATCGCAACGAGTTCTACCGAGGCCGAATTGAAGTGGGCAAGGCTGGCGTCATACGAAGAAAACCCGCCCAGCGACAGGGTCGTGAAGCTGTGGATCATCGCGTCCAGTGGTGACATGCCGGCGAGGTAATAGGCGTAACCGCAGGCCAGCGTCAGCGCGGCGTAGATCAGCCACAGGCCTTTGGCGGTCTGGGTGATGCGCGGCGTCAGTTGTTCATCCTTCATCGGGCCGGGGATTTCCGATTTGGAAATCTGCCGTCCGCCGACGCCCAGCATCGGCAGTATCGCCACCACCAGCACAATGACGCCCATGCCGCCCAGCCATTGCAATAATGCGCGCCAGACATTGATCGACGGCTGAAGCCCGTCCAGCCCGGTCAGTACGGTGGCGCCGGTCGCCGTCAGGCCGGAAACCGCTTCGAAGTACGCATCCGTAAAAGAAAGCTGCGGAATCGTCAGCAACAGCGGCAGGGTCGCGAACAGCGCGCCGCCCGACCATACCGCCACCACCAGCAGAATGCCTTCGCGCAGGCTGAGCTCGCGCTTGTGGCGCCGGGTAAACAGCCAGATGACGGCGCCTGCTGAAAAGTTCAGCGCCATTGACAGCGTCAGCGGGCGCGCTGCGCCGTCATCCAGCGCCAGTGATATGCCTATGGGCAGCAGATGGGTCAGGCTCATCGCCATGGCGATGAGTGCAGCAACCGGCGCAACGGTCAGCAACCAGTTCATGTCTGGTCAGCCGGCAGGAGCAGCGCTGAAGAACTGCGGAAACTGGTTCGTAACAATCGCTGCCACGTATGACCGGCTCAAAGGAACCCGATGCTGACCTGGAACAGCTTTTCGACTTTGGGTACGATGCCTTTGCTGATTGCGAACACGATCACGTGGTCCTCGGATTCGATGACGGTATCGTGGTGCGCGATGATCACCTGGTGTTTGTGCGCGGATTTGCCGTTGCCTTTGTCATTGTCTGTCCGCGGAGGGCGGACGATGGCGCCGATGGTCGCGCCCTTGGGCAGATCCAGCTCTTCGACGCGGCGGCCGACAACCCTGGATGATTTTGCATCGCCGTGCGCCACCAGTTCGAGCGCCTCGGCCGCGCCACGGCGCAGGCTGTGCACGGCCACGCAATCGCCATGGCGCACATGGGCCAGCAATGTGCCGATGGTTGCCTGCGCCGGAGAAATCGCGATGTCGATCTGTCCGGCCTGCACCAGGTTGACGTACGAACTGCGGTTGATCAGTGCGACGACGCGCCGCACGCCCATGCGCTTGGCGAGCAGCGAGGACATGATGTTGTTTTCATCGTCGTTGGTCAGCGCGCAATACACATCCATGTCGCCGATGTTCTCGGCCTGCAACAGGTCTTCGTCGGTGACGTCGCCGACAAGCACCAGCGTGGTCCGCAGTTCTGCGGCAAGTTTTTCGGCGCCGGGGCGGCTGTACTCAATGATTTTGACTTCATAGCGGTCTTCGATGGCTTTCGCCAGGCGCCGGCCGATGTTGCCGCCACCGCCGATCATCACCCGCTTCACCGGTTTGTCCATGCGGCGCAGTTCGCGCATGATGCCGCGGATGTGTTCAGTGGCAGCGATAAAAAATACTTCGTCGCCGGCCTCGATGACTGTGGTGGCATCAGGAATGATCGGGCTGTCCTGGCGGAAAATGGCGGCGACCCGGGTGTCGAGGTTGGGCAGGTGTTTGCGGATAGTCTGCAGTTCTTTGCCCACCAGAGGCCCGCCGTGGAACGCACGTACTGCGACCAGGCTGACGCTGCCGCCGGCAAATTCCAGCACCTGCAGCGACTCCGGAAATTCGATCAGCTTGGCAATGTAATCGGTCAGCACCTGCTCCGGGCAGATCACGGTATCGACGCAGAAATTTTCGGGTGAAAACATTTCCGGGTGTGACAGGTAATCCGCGGCGCGGATGCGGGCAATCTTGGTCGGGATGTTGAACATGGTCGCGGCGAGCTTGCACGCAACCAGGTTGGTTTCATCACTTTGGGTGACAGCGAGAATCATGTCGGCATCGCGTGCGCCGGCGCGTTCAAGGGTCTCCGGGTGGCCGGCATTGCCGACGATGGTGCGCAGGTCGAGCCGGTCCTGGAGTTTGCGCAGGCGGCTGGCATCGGTATCGACTACGGTGATGTCGTTGGCTTCCGAAACCAGGTTTTCAGCGACCGAACTGCCGACCTGTCCGGCGCCGAGAATGACGATGCGCAAATGGAATCTCCCTGTCCAAGCGCCGGTCGACGCTTCGGAAAAAGCGCAATTGTATACCGCTGACCTGCACCAACGCTGCCGCAAGCCACTGTTCAGCCAGCGCAGTGTGGCATAATTTGAACGCATAAAATCCGGGCTAACTCATTGACCAGAATATATTTTCCGGAACCGATCCCGGATCACGGTGAATGCCGGCTGCCGGTTGCAAAAGCACATCACGTGATTCATGTTTTGCGCTTGGGCCCCGGTGATGCGGTGACGCTGTTTGACGGACGGGGTACGGCATATGAGGCGGTGATCGCCGCCTGCGATCGCGGAACGGTCACTGTGCGCGTCAGCGGCAGTCGTGCCGAGGACCGCGAGTCGCCGCTGCGGGTGATGCTGGCGCAGGCGGTTTCGAGCGGCGAGCGCATGGATTACACGATACAGAAGGCGGTGGAGCTGGGTGTGAGCGCCGTGCAACCGTTGATGGCCGAGCGCTGCGTGGTGCGCCTGTCCGGAGAACGCGCGATCAAGCGGGTGCAGCATTGGCAGGGCGTGGTTATTGCCTCTTGCGAACAGTGCGGCCGCAATCATGTTCCGGTCGTGCGGCCGTTGCTGGCGCTGCGCGACTGGCTGCAACAGCCGGCGGAAGATAATAATCTGCGCCTGTTGCTGGCGCCGAATGCCTCTGAAGGGTTGCGCGATCTGGCCCGGCCGACAGGCCTGGTGACGGTGCTGGCCGGGCCTGAGGGTGGGCTGACCGCAGCCGAGACCGAAGATGCAGTGCGTGCCGGATTTCGACCGTTGCGGCTGGGTCCGCGCGTGCTGCGCACCGAAACCGCGGCGGTGGCGCTTCTGGCCGCGATGCAGGCGCTGTGGGGGATTTCTAGCAGCAGACGGTGCGCAGGCGAGGCGGCTTTCGCCGTAACGGGTTCTCGCTTACCATCGATTTGATCATTCGACAGGCAGCGGACAGAAAAAAGGAAATTGCCATTTCGACCAGAAAACCAAGCACCGGGGCCGCGACTGAACCGCAAAAACCCGCCGGTGGTGCGCGACCGCGATTGTCGGCGCAGGACCGGTTTATCGACTGGTTTCAGTCGGTTGCGCCCTATATCCATGCCTTTCGCGGCAAGGTTTTTGTGATCGCCTTTGGCGGGGAAGTGGTCGCCGACGGGCGATTTTTCCACCTGACCCACGATTTGAACCTGCTCGCAGCACTCGGCGTCAGGCTGGTGCTGGTCCATGGATCGCGGCGGCAGATCGAAGCCAAACTGAAAACGCAGAAAATCCGCAGCCGTTTTGCCGAAAAACTGCGCATCACCGATGCCGCCGCGCTGGAAGCGGCGATGGAAGTTGCCGGGACGCTGCGAGTGCAGATCGAGGCGCTGCTGTCGATGGGATTGCCCAATTCGCCGATGGCCGGCGCCGATATCCGCGTCGCCAGCGGCAATTTCGTCACTGCGCGGCCGATTGGTGTCGTCTACGGTGTTGACCTGATGCATACCTGTGAAGTGCGCAAAATCGATGTT
>JAKFUJ010000206.1 GCA_021732805.1 Betaproteobacteria bacterium
ATCCGCTGACCCGTCGCGGGCAGGCCGAAAAAATGAAAAACGCCGCGATGATGAAAAAATCCGACACCTTCTTCAGCACGCCGGACAGCATCCACGAAGGCAATCCGCACGAAATCCTCGAACGCAAGGAAAAAGTCACCCTGCCGCCGATGCTGATCATGCAGGGCGGCGAGGACGACAACGTGATTCCGGTGATCCAGGAAAAATTTGCAGCAACCTACCGCGCAGCCGGTGGCGAATGCCAGCTCGAAATCTTTCCCGGCTGTGAACACGAATGGACCGCAACACCGAGCCCTGACGCCGACCGTTCGCACGAAGTCGTCAAAGCCTTCATCGCCAAGCAATTGCGTGCATTGCAAAAAGCCGCATAACCTTTTTCCGCAAAATAAAAAACCCCGCAGGTGCGGGGTTTTTTATTGCATGCATGAATCATCAATCCATGCTGATGTTCAGCGGTTTCGCCACCCTGATCCATTTCGCAATGTCGCCGTCAATGCGTTTGCCGAAATCAGCCGGCGATGCTTCCGCCGCTTCGACACCCACGCCCAGCAGCCGCTCCTTGATTTCCGGCTGGCGCAGCGCCATCTGGATGGCGCTGTGCAACCGTTCAACCACCGCTTTCGGCGTACCTTTGGGTGCCACCAGCCCGTACCAACCACTGACCGCGTAACCGGGCAGACCCGATTCGGCAATCGGCGGCACATCGGGCAATGCCGGCGTACGTTTCGGCGTGGTCACCCCCAGCGCCCTGATTTTTCCCGACTGCAGATGCGACCGCGCCACCGCCACTGTCGAGAAAAACACATTGACCCGTCCTGCCAGCAAATCCGCCATCGCCGGATTGCCGCCCTTGTACGGCACATGCAGCATCTTGATGCCGGCCAGCGAATTGAACAGCTCCGCTGCGAGGTGCGTCAGATTGCCGGTGCTGGACGAGGCATACGTCACCTGTCCCGGCTTCGCTTTCGCCAGCGCAATCAACTCGGTATTCGACGACACGCCGGCGCTTGGGTGCGCCACAAAAACATAGGCGCCGTCACCGAACAGCGCTACCGGTACAAAATCACGCGCAGTATCGTACGGCAGTTTTTTGTACAGCGCCGGATTCACCGCATGCCCGGCAGCAACCACCAGCAGCGTGTAGCCACTGGGAGCCGACGTCGCGACGATTTCGGAACCGATCAGCGTATTGCCGCCGCCCCGGTTATCGACAATCACGTTCTGCCCCAGTTGCTGGGTCAGCGCCGGTGACAGCAGCCGCGCGATGATGTCATTGGCGCCGCCCGGCGGATAGGGCACGACCATGCGCACCGGACGTGTCGGAAAAGATTGCCCAAAAGCCGGTACCGCAACAGTAACGGCAATCGCTGCCAGCAACGCACTCATGAAGCCGGCGCAGTCATTCATCAGTTTTTGCATGAAACTCCTCTCCAGTACGGCGTAGTAGCCGCTTTTGTTGTTGTCGCTGCCGTCATTGGAGCATCGCAGATCATGAAAAACAATCCGCGCACAGCAAAAAAATCAGCAGCGATTACCCATAGTGGAATATCACGCTGCGATGTTGCATGTTGTGGAACACTGCAAACGTTACATTCCCGCTGCGGCTGCGCCGCTGTTTTGGGCTACCATTCCCGCTCGCTTCAATATCGTCACGCAAAGGAATCACCATGGACACCACCGAGCGCAAATCCGTCAAGACCGTCACCGGCGCGCGCGCCCTGGTTGACGGCCTGCTGCGTGAAGGCATCGACCATGTCTTCGGCATCCCCGGCACGCAGAATCTGGCCATTCTCGATGAGCTGCGCGTCACGCCGCAGATCCGTTTCATCCTGACCCGGCACGAACAGGGCGCCGCATTCATGGCCTACGGTTTTGCGCGCGCCGCCAACAAACCGTCCGTGGTCACCGTCACCGAAGGTCCGGGCGTCACCAACATGGTCACAGCCATCGCCGCCGCGCACAAAGGCAATGTGCCGGTGATCAGCATCTGCGGCGTGCAGGAAAGCATCATGCGCGAGCGCGACGCGACCCAGGACATGGACCAGATTCCGTTCATGCGCCCCATCACCAAATGGGCGTACAGCATTCCTTACGTGGACAAAGTACAGGAAGCGGTACGCAAGGCGTTCCGCGTCGCGCTTACCGAACCGCAGGGTCCGACTCATATTGAAGCCGCCGGCGAAGTACTGCTGCAGCAGATCGCACCGGAAACCACCGCGCCCGCCGCTTACCGCAATACCGTGCCTGCGGTCTGCGATCCGTCGCAGATCGATGCGGCATGGGCGCTGATCAGCAAGGCCGAACGTCCGCTGTTCGTCATTGGCCGTGGCGTGATGAAAGAGCAAGCCGTCGCTGCCATGCAGAAACTCGCGGAAGCCACCGGCATCCCGGCCGCGGCACTGCAGTATTCACCCGATGCTTTCCCGACAGCGCATCCGCTGGCACTGGGACCGCTGGGCCGCAACGGCTTTGCCAGTGCCAACCGTGCCGCGCCTCAGGCTGATGTGATCATCGCCGTCGGCGCACACTTCGACGTGTTCTCGACAATGTACAAGTACGGCATTTTCAGCGAAAGTGCCCAAATCATTCACCAGACTTCCGCGCCAGGCCAGATCGGCATCGTGTTCCCGGTGGCTTTGGGCATTGCCGGCTCGGCGACCAGTTTTATCATCGGCTTGGCGGAACGCGCCGCCAGGGGCAAGGCCCGCAAGCCGTGGTTCGATGTCGCCAAGGCCCGCGCCGACGGTGAAGCTGAACTGCAGAAAACACTCAAACCCGATGCCGAGCCGATACAGCCGCAGTTCGTCGCGCACATGATCCGCAAGGTGCTGCCGAAGAACGGCATCCTCGTCGTCGACGCCGGCAACGGCGGCAAACACGTTCGCAGCTACTTCAAGAGCCATGAAACCGACAGCTTCATGTGTATCGACGACTGGGCCTCCGTCGGCGGTTCGCTGCCGATCGCCATCGGCGCCAAACTCGCCCAGCCCAAACGACCGGTGCTCTGCGCCTCGGGCGACATGGGCGCGATGTGCAATATCGGCGAACTCGAAACCGCGGTGCGAGAAAACATTCCCGTGGTGTATGTCGTGTTCAACGACCAGGGTCTCGGCAATGAGCGCGCGTTCCAGAACGAACACTTTGGCGGGCGTTACTTTGCTGTCGATTACAAAAATCCGGATTTCGGTGCGCTGGCGAAGGTATTCGGCGCCCACGGCGAACACGTTACCCGTCCCGGCGACCTCGAGGGCGCGATCCAGCGCGCGTTCGACTGCGGCAAGCCGGCGATTGTTGACGTGATGATCGACCAGAACATGCTGGCGCCGGTGGTGCATAGAGCCTGACGCGTCGAAGCGCTAACAGGGTGTTGAAAAACTCCAGCACATCACTTCAATCCGGCGCCATCGATTTTTCAATACTCATAAAATCAACGGTTTGCACGCGTGTGCGCTTGGTCGCTACGCTCCCCACGCGCTCGCGCATCACTTTTTCAACAACCTGCTAACGTCACGGGAACGCCTTGTCATAAAGCGCCAGATCCACATAAGGCGCCGGATCGTTCAAAGTTTTCTGCGGCACGCCGAACCGTGTACGCAACGCCAGCACCGTGCGTATACCCTCCAGATCCAGCGCAAGATCACGCCAGAACCCGCCCTTGGCGTCGAGCAGGATATCCAGCGACAGTCGCGCCAGCTCCGACGTCACCGACGCGTCATTGGCCATCAGCAGGTCGGCGGCTGCGCTGCGATTGTTGTGGTCATACAGCCAGTCCATGGCTTCACGATACCCGCGCATGAAACCGATCACTGCCGCTTCATTGTTGCGTATCCATGAACGCTGCGCGAAACCGGTGCGTCCCTGGTAACGTCCAAGCAGTTCCCGCGCCGTGCCCAGGCTGTTAAAACCTCTGTCTGCGGCAATCCTGTCCAATGGCGTCGCCAGCAAACCTGCCGCGTATTTGCCGTCAAGCATGGCCTGCATGCGCATCGGCCCTCCGCCGGTGCGCTCGTAAGTGACATCCGCATCGCTCATGCCGGCGCGCGCGATCATTTCACGCAGGATGAAGGCATAACCCGTGGTCAGCGCATCGACTGCGATTTTTTTTCCCCTCAGATCGGCAACGGATTGGATGCCGGGCGCGGCCATCAAACTCTGGAAGCTGTCATCCACCCCCATGAAAGCCACCAGATCGCAGGCGCCTTCATACTCGGCCTCGCCCTGCCCCTCCTGATAGGCCACAAGGTTGTCCATTGCCGTCACCGTCAGATCAAACTTGCCTTCGATCAGATTTTTCATCAGGAACACCGAATTCGGCGTATGCGTGATGTTCACCTCCAGGCCGTGGTCAGCAAAAAACCCCTGATGCTGTGCCACCCACGCCGGCAGCGAATAACCGCCGCCAAAGGTGATCATGTTGACGGTTTTCAGATTCTTTATCGGGTCATTTGGCATCGAAAAACCGGCTCGGTTTACAAGGGTCTGTCGGCCGAACAATACACGACGCACCATCGCATGAGTAGAATGCCCGCTCGTCCATCATTGCGAACAAACCCACATCATGAACGCCCCCGTGACCCGCCGCTGGACCGAACAACGCTGGCTCATCGACAACGTCATTCGCTCGGTGGGTATCGACTGGGATCAGCCGCGCAGCATCAACTACAACGCGCCCTGCGGGCCCGAAGCCAACCCTGATTTTGCCGGCATCCGCGAACGCGTCAAAAAATACGCTGACATTTCACCGGCGTTCGAAACTGCCGCGCGCCGCCGCGAGGTCAAGGCGCAGGCTGCGGAAACCGCCGAACAATGGGTTACCGCACGCCAGAACTATTTCATCGCCGCCGTCCAGTATGCCGCCGCGCAATGGCCGCATGACGAAAACAATGAAAAAAACCTCGCACTCAACCAACGCAAGCGCGCGTGTTATCTGAATTACGCCCAATACGCCGACCGCAAGGTCGAGGCCGCATGGATTCCGTTTCAGGGCAAAGCGCTGCCCGGCTGGTGGCACCTGCCGCCGGGCTATAGCGGCGGGCGCATCCCGGCCGTGGTGTCGATACCCGGCATGGACGGCTTCAAGGAAGCCAGTGTCGCGATCTACGGCGACCGCTGGCTGTCGCGCGGCATCGCAGTGCTCAGCATTGAGGGCCCGGGCCAGTACGAAAGCGCGGTGCTGGGCATACCTGTCAGCATGCCCAACTGGATCGATGCAGGTCGCGCAATCATGGACTGGATGACGGCACGACCGGAAGTTGATCCGCAACGCATCGGTGTCGTCGGCCAGAGCTTCGGCTCTTTTTTCGCAACCATTTGCTGCGCTGTTGAGCCGCGTTACCGCGCCTGTGCGATTACCGCGACCTGCCTCGAACCCGGATTCCATACCATCTTCGAAGAAGCCTCGCCCACCTTCAAACAGCGCTTCATGTACATGTCCGGTTACAGCAACGAAAACGCGTTTGATGAATTCCGCAAAACCCTGACCTGGGAAGGTTTAGCCGAAAAGATTCGCGTTCCTTATCTGTGCGTAGCTGGTGAATCCGATGAGCTGTCACCGCTTGCGCACACCGAACGGCTGATGACGACGCTGCAATGTCCGAAACAGCTGGTGGTGTATCAGGACAGCCGGCACTCGGTCGGCAATGTGCCGGCCGCGCAACTGGGGCCGACGCCCGGGGGGCTGGTCGCCGACTGGATGGACGCGCGACTGGCCGGCAAACCGCTGGCCAGCGAGCGCTGGTTCGTCGAAGCCGGCGGCCGGGTTGCCGCCACCGCTTACTGAGACTGGCCGCGACAAGGGACCGGTTTACTTCGGCGACAGGCCGGCCGTCTTGACCACCTTCGCCCATTTCACCATGTCGGTGCGCAGCACCGCGGCGAATTCCTCCGGCGTGTTGCCCACTGGATCGGCGCCGTGGTTGGCATAAAGCTCCTTCACCTTGGCGTCCTGCAGCGCTGTCACCACGCCCTTGTGCAGTTTGGCGATGATGTCTTTCGGCGTACCCGCCGGCGCCACCAGGCCGTACCACTGTACCGCTTCGTAATCGGCCACACCCTGCTCGGCGATGGTCGGAATATCAGGCGCGGATTTGGAGCGTTTGGCGCTGGTCACGCCATAGGCATGCAGGCGGCCGGCGCTGACCTGCTGCGTGCCGGTGATCATGTTGGTAATCATCAGCGGCACAAACCCCGATGCGAGATCGGCAATGGCCTGGCCTGATCCTTTGTACGGGATATGCACCATCTTCAGGCCGGTCATGCCGAGGAACATCTCCATGCATAGATGCAGATTGCTGCCGGTACCCGCCGACGCGAACTCAAGCTGACCCGGCCGCGGTTTGGCAAATGCAACCAATTCCCTGACCGTTTTGGGTTTCAGCGACGGGTGGCCCACCAGTATGTTGGGCAGGATCACCAACTGGCTGATCGGCGCGAAATCCTTCAGCGTGTCGAACGACAGGTTTTTCATCATCGAGGGTTGGATAGTGATGGTGCTGATGGCCGTCAGCAGGGTGTAACCGTCGGGGGCTGAGCGCGCCACTATTTCGCTGCCGATCATCGAGGCTGCACCTGCGCGGTTTTCGACAATGATGCGCTGGCCGAGAAATTCTTCGAGCTTCGGCGTCATGAAACGTGTGCTGGAATCGGTACCCCCTCCGGCGGCCGAGGGCACGATGATTTTTACCGGACGCACCGGGTAATTCTGCTGCGCCTGCGCCGCGCAAGCCGCAAGCAAACCGACACAGCCGGCAACCGCCGCCAGAAAACGATGGTGTTTCATGTCTGCAACCTCCTCTGATTGATCCGGTTCCGGGCTTACATGTTCTGATCATTGATTTCAGGCTGATGACTGCAATCACCAACTCACCATCCGGCAAAGCCTATTCCACCTTGATCCCTGCCCGCTGCACCACTTTCGCCCAGCGTTCCAGATCGGCGACCAGCAGTTTGTAAAACTCCTCCGGTGTTCCGGCCTGGACATCGACACCCTGCCCGGTGAGCCGCTCCCGCACATCCGGCAGATTCAATGCGGTGACAATCCCGGCATTGAGTTTACGCACCACTTCCGGCGGCAACCGCGCCGGTCCGACAAATCCGTACCACAGGCTGGCCTCGTAAC
>JAKFUJ010000144.1 GCA_021732805.1 Betaproteobacteria bacterium
ATCTCGACATGACGCTGGTCGCCGACGGCACGCCGGTCAGCGTCGCCTGCGGCCCCGAACACGGATTCAAGCTGACGGCGGAGCGACTGGAGGCGGCAATCACGCAAAAAACGCGATGGCTGCTGCTCTATTCGCCGTGCAATCCGACGGGGGCTGTTTATTCCCGCGTGGAATTGAAGGCTCTGGCAGAGGTATTGCTGCGTCATCCGCAAGTCTGGGTGCTGTCCGACGACATTTACGAGCATCTGCTGTTCGACGGCATCGAGTTCGCGACCATTGCCGAGGTTGAACCCGCGCTGCAGGAACGCACACTGACCGTGAATGGCGTGTCCAAGGCCTATGCGATGACGGGTTGGCGGCTGGGCTACGCCGGCGGACCGAAGGCGTTGGTCAAAAACATGGCGAAGCTGCAGTCGCAAAGCACCTCGAATCCCTGTTCGATCAGCCAGTGGGCGGCGGTGGAAGCGCTGACCGGCCCGCAGGAATTCCTGGCGGAGCGTGCGGCATCGTTTCAACAGCGGCGCGATCTGGTGCTGGAGCAATTGCAGGCAGCGCCCGGGTTGAAGTGCGCCCGACCGCAGGGCGCGTTTTATGTCTTTCCCGATTGCGGCGGTACTTTCGGAAAAAAAACGCCCCAGGGCAGCATCATCGGGAACGAACAGGAATTCGTGCTCTACCTGCTCGATGCAGGCGTTGCGGTGATTCAGGGCGAAGCCTACGGACTGACGCCGTATTTCCGGATTTCCATTGCATCTTCAGTCGAGGAACTTGCGGAAGCCTGCCGGCGCATCCAGCACGCAACTGCGGCGTTGCAATGAGTGGCGCGGATGTGGGCGCGATGCGCGCGAATCCGCTGTTGTTCACCCCGCTGGCGCTGGCCGGCCTCACGCTGCGCAATCGCGTCGTGGTGTCGCCGATGTGCCAGTATTCCTCCGCGCAGGGCGGGCCGACCGACTGGCATCTGGTGCATCTGGGCAAGTTTGCGCTGGGCGGTGCAGGCATCGTGTTTTGCGAGGAAACGGCGGTCGAGGAACGCGCGCGCAAGACGTACGGCTGCGCCGGTATCTACGAGCAGCGCCATATTCCGATGTATCGCCGCATCACCGGTTTCCTGCGCGAGCATGGCGCGGTGCCTGCAATGCAGCTCGGACACAGCGGACGCAAGGCATCGTGCGGCCCGCCGTGGGCCAACTTCCAGCCGCTGACGGATGCCGATGCCGGATCAGGGCAGGCGCCGTGGCAGGGCGTGTCGCCGAGCCCGATACCGCCGCGCGCGGATGCGCCGGCGCCGGCGGAACTGAGCATCGCCGGGATCAACACGGTCATCGCCAACTGGCGCGAAGCAGCGCTGCGCACGCTGGATGCGGGTTTCGACATCCTCGAAATACATGGCGCGCACGGCTATCTGATCCACCAGTTTCTGTCGCCGCTGGCCAATCGGCGCAAGGATGGTTATGGCGGCGATCTCGCCGGGCGCATGCGTTTTGCGCTGGAAGTGACGGCTGCAGTGCGTGCGGTGTGGCCGCGAGGCAAGCCGTTGTTTTTCCGGGTTTCAGCGGTCGATGGGGACGGTGGCGCCTGGAGCATGGATGACACGGTCGCGCTGGCGCGTGCATTGAAACCCTTGGGCGTTGATGTCGTGACCTGTTCTTCGGGCGGCATCAACGGCCCGTTGAACATGGCCATCGTGCCGCGCACGCCCGGCTATCAAGTGCCTTATGCCAGCCGCGTGCGCCGTGAAACCGGCATGATGACCTGCGCCGTGGGACTGATCACCGAGGCGCGGCAGGCGGAAGCGGTATTGCAGCGTGGTGAGGCAGACCTGATCGCACTGGCGCGCGAATTTTTGTACAACCCGAACTGGCCGGTGCATGCCGCGCGTGAGCTCGGCGTGGCGGATTATCTGGATTTGTTGCCGCCGGCGTACGCTTGGTGGCTCAAGCGGCGCGAGCAGATTCGCAAATTATCAGCATCAACATCGACATCATCACCAGAGGCAGCGCCTGTTTCGGGTGCCAAATGAGTCTTGACCATGGCCAAGAAAATGAAAAAAAATCCAATAAAATCAAGTAAATATGAATCAATTCGAATTGCCGTCGATATCGGCGGCACTTTTACCGACGGTCTGGCTGTATTGGCGCCCGGCGGACGCATCTGGGTCGCCAAAACCCTGACCACACCGCGCGATCCCGGCGAAGCAGTGAGTACGGTCATCGTCGATTTGCTGAAACAGGTCGCTGCCGGTCGCGGCGGCGCGCATCCGGCTGTGGCAGAAGTGGTGCACGGCACGACGCTGGTCACCAACACGCTGATCGAACGCAAGGGCGCCAAAACCGGCTTGGTGGTGACCAAAGGCACGCGCGACGTGCTGGGCATCGGCCGCGAGATCCGCTACGAACTGTATGACCTCAATCTTGTAATTCCCAAACCGCTGGTGCCGGATGCCTTGCGCATCGAGGTCGATGAACGGCTGGATGTCGAAGGCGGTGTGGTCACGGCGCTGACCGATGCTGAAATCGGACGGCTGATCGACGGCATCGGCAAGCTGGGCGTGCAGGCCGTCGCCGTATGTCTGCTGCATGCCTACGTCAACGACACGCACGAGAAAAAAATCGCTGCCGCCATCAGGCAACGTTTTCCCGGACTGTCGGTATCGATTTCTTCCGGCATCGCGCGCGAGATCCGCGAGTACGAACGCATGTCGACGACCGCAGCCAATGCCTATGTGCAGCCGCAGGTCACCGAATATCTGGAGCGGCTCGACGGCCGCGTGCATGGACTTGCGCCCGGTGCGCCGCTGCGCATCATGGTGTCCAGCGGCGGTTTTACTTCCAGCAAGGCCGCCGCAGAAACGCCGATCCTGCTGCTGGAATCGGGTCCGGCCGGCGGCGTGTTGTCGGCGGTCAACACCGCGCGCAATGCCGGCATCGACCAGATACTCGCGTTCGACATGGGCGGCACCACGGCCAAGGCCTGCGTCGTAGTCGGCGGCGAACCGCTGATCGCGCACAGCTTCGAGTGTGCGCGCGTGTCGCGTTTCGCACGCGGCTCCGGACTGCCGATCCTGATGCCGAGCATCGACCTGATTGAAATCGGCGCCGGCGGCGGATCAATCGCGCATGTCAACGATCTGGGCTTGCTCAACGTCGGGCCCGAAAGCGCCGGCGCCGATCCGGGGCCGGCCTGTTACGGGCAGGGCGGCACGGGGGCCACGGTGACCGATGCCGACCTGGTGCTGGGTTACCTCAACGCCGACAATTTCCTCGGCGGTGAAATGAAACTGCGCAAGGATCTGGCGGTCGCCGCATTGCAAAAATTGGCGACCCGGCTCAAATTGGCGCCAACCGACGTGGCCTGGGGCATTTGCAATATCGTCAACGAAAACATGGCTTCGGCGGCGCGCATCCACATCGCGGAAAAGGGACACGATCCGCGCGAGTTCGCGATGGTGGCCACCGGCGGCGCAGGCCCGCTGCATGTGATGGAAGTCGCGCGCAAATTACAGATACCACGCGTGCTGGCAACCATCGCCGCCGGCGCCGGATCCTGCCTCGGCTTGCTGGCGGCGCCGGCGCGCGTCGATCGCGCATGGTCGAATCCAACCTTGGTCAAGGATATCGACTGGACCAAGGTCGCCAGTGTCTATGCCGACTTGCGCGCCGATGCCGAAAACGAACTGGAATCCGCGGGCGCCAGCACCACCAGTCTGCAATGGTGGATCGGCGTCGAGATGCGTTACGCCGGACAGGGCCACAATGTTTCGGTCAGCCTGCCGTGGCGCAAAATCGGCACTGCGATGTCTGCGGCGCTGCTCAAGGAATTTGAACGCAATTACCGCAAACTGTATGGTCATCTGGTGCCGAATGCCGCACCGCAGGTGGTGACCTGGCGCCTGACCGGGCGTTCGGTGGTGAAGAGCCATCAATTCACCTGGGGTGACGCGCGGGTATCGGCACAGGCGGTGATGCGCGGCAAGCGCGACATCTGGCTGCCGCTGAAACGCAAATACGCGCCGGTCGCGGTGTATGACCGTTATTCGCTGAAACCGGGGACGCGCATCAGCGGCCCGGTGATACTCGAAGAACGCGAGTCCACGCTGGTGGTGCCGGTGGCTGCCGACGTGCGCGTGCTGCCCGATTACACGGTATCGATCACAATCAAGGAATTCTGATGAAAAAAACCAAATTCGATCCCATTGCGCTGGAAATCCAGTGGAAGCGCCTGGTCAGCATGGTCGACGAAGCGTCGGCGGCATTCGTGCGCACCTCGTTTTCGGTGCTGGTGCGCGAAGCCAACGACTTCGCCGTGGTGCTGACCGATTCGCAGGGACGCTCCATCGCCCAGTCGGTGCTGTCGATTCCGTCGTTCATCGGCACGCTGCCGGCGACGGTCAAGCATTTTCTCGACAAATTTCCGGCGAAGACACTGAAGCCCGGCGATGTGATGATCACCAATGATCCGTGGATGGGCACCGGTCACATTCATGATGTCAATGTCGCGATGCCGATATTCCATAAAGGGAAAATCATCGCATTCGCCGCGGTGGTCTCGCACATGCCCGACATCGGCGGACGCATCCGCAATGCCGGCATCCGCGACATCTACGAGGAAGGTTTGCAGATTCCGCGATTGAAGCTGATCGAGGCCGGCAAACCGGTGCAGGCGCTGCTCGACATGATCGGGCAGAACGTGCGCGTGCCCGAGCAGACGCTGGGCGACATCTGGGCGCAGGTCGCGGCATGCAAGATGCTCGAAGAGCGGCTGCAGCCGCTGCTCAATGACATCAACCTCGATGAACTGGGCGCGGAAATCCGCAGTCGTTCCGAGGCGGCGATGCGCAAGGCGATCAAGGCGGTGCCTGACGGCGTCTATCACGCGCAGACCCGGCACGACGGTTTCGAGGAGCCCATCCTCATCAACTGCACGGTGACGGTCAAAGGCGAGAAGCTCGCGATTGACTACACCGGCTCCAGCCTGCAGGTGCCGCGTGCGGTAAACGTGGTGCCGATCTATACCTTTGCCTACTCCGCATTCGCGGTCAAGGCGCTGCTGTGTCCCGACGTGCCGAACAACGAGGGCAGCTTCATGCCGATATCAACCTCGGCGCCGCTGGGATCGATCTTCAATCCGCGGTATCCGGCGGCCAGCGGCGGCCGCGGCATGATCGGCCACATGATGGTGCCGGCGATCATGATGGCGCTGGCGGATGTGCTGCCGGAACGCGCAATCGCCGAGGGTTCGTCGAATTCATCGATCACCGTGACCGGCGAACATCGCGGCCGACCCTATGCCGCGGTCAATTTCATGAATGCCGGGCAGGGTGCGACCAAGCACCGCGAGGGATTTACCATGTTGTCGTTTCCATCCAATCTTTCGAATACGCCGATCGAAGTGTTCGAGCAGATGGCGCCGGTGCGGGTGATCGAGCGCGCCATCCGCCGCAGCAGCGGCGGCGAGGGCAGGCACCGCGGCGGCAACGGCTTGCGCTTCGAAGTCGAAATGGTCGCCGATACGCCGATGATGGCATCGATGATCATGACGCGCTTTCGTACCGCGCCGCAGGGTATATTCGGCGGCAGGCCGGGCAAGGTCGGTGCGTTGCGGCTCAACGGCAAGTCCATCGATCCGGCTGAACACTGGGTGCTGAAAAAAGGCGACCGGGTAGTCATGGAAACCGCGGGCGGTGGCGGTTACGGAGAACCCGTGTGAGACACTGCTCCCGGGCCACGCATGATTTATTTCACCAACCGGGACAGTATCGTCACCAGGAGAACGGCGCATGCACAATCCATTCAGGTTGGTCTTTTTTCTGTCGCTGCTGGTCACGGCATCCGGCGTCAACGCGCAACGCCCGCCGGCAGGGACATTCCCCGACCGGCCGCTGCGCCTGATCGTGCCGTTCCCGCCCGGCGGCGGTAATGACACGCTCGCCCGCATCGTCGGTCAGCGCATGAGTGAAGTAGTCGGTCAGCAGGTGGTCGTCGACAACCGCGGCGGCGCCGGCGGCGTCATCGGTGCGACCATCGCCGCCGGCGCGGCCGCTGACGGGTACACGCTCTTTCTCGGCAGCCTGGGCAATCTGGCGCATAACCCGGCATTGAAGGCTGATCTGCCGTACAACCCGCCGCGGGATTTCGCGCCGATTTCAATGCTCGCCACCTCATCGTTCATGCTCGCGGTGCATCCTGCGGTGCCGGCAAAATCGGTGCGTGAACTGATCGCACTGGCCAAAGCCAGCCCGGGCAAGCTCAACTATGCGTCGGCAGGCACCGGATCTTCGCTGCACATGACCTCGGAACTATTCAAGTATGCGACCGGCACCGACATCGTCCACGTGCCGTACAAAGGCACCGGACCGGCAGTCACCGATCTGCTGGGCGGTCGGGTGCAGCTCATTTTCAGCACCATGCCGCCGGTATTGCCGCATGTCAAAAGCGGCAAATTGCGTGCGCTGGCGGTAACCACCGCGAAACGCGCTGCGGCTGCGCCCGAGGTGCCGACCGTGGCCGAAGCGGCTGGTGTGGCGGGTTTCGACGTGTCCAACTGGCAGGGCATGCTGGCGCCGGCGAAAACGCCCGCAGCCATCGTCACCAAACTCAACCGGGATGTGCTGGCGACGCTGGCGTTGCCGGGCATGACTGAAGCGCTGGCGGCGCAGGGCCTCGAATCGGCCGGCAATACACCGGCGCAGTTTGGCGGATTGATCAAATCCGAAATTGCGAAATACACGCAAGTGGTGAAGGCGGCCGGCATCAAAGTGGATTGATTGCGGCATGTGTGATTCCTGCGCGGGTGCAAGGCATTCCAGGAAAATTCGGCCGGACTTCGGCTATCGTTTTACTGTTTGTTATTTATAAAATATTAAATATATTCATATAGTTATAATATATATCTCAAGTTAATTATAATTTTAAGAGCGTCAGATTAAACTGTTGACAGTTTAATCTGACGCTCTTATTCTGAGTGCATGAGTGTCAGCCCGCTGCGTCGAGACATCGAACCCGATCTGCCCGCCAAAGCCGAGCATGCGGTCGAAGCGCGTCGCGCACAGTCGCTGGTCAGCATCTGCGAGACGGAAATCGAACGCATGATTCTGGATCTG
>JAKFUJ010000225.1 GCA_021732805.1 Betaproteobacteria bacterium
CATCTCGCGACAGGCGCGCTGGATGCGCAGGGCGATTTCACCGCGGTTGGCTATGAGTATTTTTTCGAACATGCATTCAGTGAAGTCGGGTGCGCCGTACCGTCAGCGGAAATTTCACGGCAATGCGTGATTCCGGCATATGGTGCGGCGCGGGTGGCAGAATTAATCAGTCGATTACAAACAGCGGCTGGCCATATTCGACCGGCTGACCGTTTTCAACGAGGATGGCCTTGATCACACCGTCGTGATCAGCTTCGATTTCATTGAGCAGTTTCATGGCCTCAATGATGCATATCGTCTCACCGGTTTTCACCGTCTGGCCAATTTCGACAAAAGCCTTGGCGCCCGGCGCCGATGAGCGGTAGAACGTGCCCACCATGGGCGATTTCACGGTGTGGCCTTCGGCTTCCGCCGGTGCGGTAGCCTCTGCTGCCGGTTCGGCAACTTCGGTCATGGGCATCCCGACAATCGGCACCGTCACTTGCTGCGGCATCATCGGCGCACCCGGCACGCCAAAGCGGCTGATGCGCACCTTCTCCTCGCCCTCGGTGATTTCCAGTTCGGCGATGCCGGACTGCTGCACGAGGTCGATCAGCGTTTTTAATTTGCGCAGATCCATGAATCAACCCTTTTTGATGTGGCGCAGCGCGTAATCAAGAGCCAGTTCATAACCGGCAGGCCCGAGTCCGCTGATCACGCCGACCGCAATATCGGAAAAATACGACTCCCGGCGAAATGACTCCCGGGCAAACACATTGGACAGGTGAATCTCGACAAACGGGATGGCCACTGCGGCCAGCGCATCGCGCAATGCCACGCTGGTATGGGTGTATGCAGCGGGGTTGATCAGGATGAAGGCAACATTGTCGCGTCCGGCCTGCTGCACCCGCTCCACCAGCTCCGCCTCGGAATTGCTCTGGAAAGTCGCCAGCGCAACACCTTCGGTTTTGGCCTTTGCCTGCAGAGCAGCCTCGATTTCCGCCAGCGTGGTCGCGCCATAGATCCCCGGCTCCCGCGTGCCCAGCAGATTCAGGTTCGGTCCGTTCAGCAACAACAGATGTTTCGGACTGGCCATGGTGTACCCGCTTTTAATCGTGAACGATTACACAAATTATAACGCCGTGTGCCTGCGAGGCCATTCAAGCCTCACACTGCGAAATGCCGGATTTTGCCTTAAATTAACGACAAATGTCTATTTTTTTATGTAAATTAGACGAATTTAGCTGTTAGCTGCCGGGCAAACTACACCAATATCGCCAGTTCGGTGCGCATTCGTTCTTCGGATATACCTCCGACCAGGCTGGCGGCTATGGCTCCCGAGCCATTCAGTATCAACGTATAGGGCAAAACCCCGGCCGGATTGCCGACTTTACGCGTCAACTCCATGCTGTCTATGCCGGCAATCAACAGCGGATAGTTGATTTTGAACTCTTCGCCAAAATCGCGGACTTTATCGGCTTTATCGACGGCGATACCAACAAATTGAACGTTTTTAGCGGCATATTCCTGTTGCAATCGGACGAACAACGGTATCTCTACACGACACGGCGCGCACCAGGTTGCCCAATAATTGATGACCAGTATCCGCCCACGCCATGCAGCCAGTGTCTGTGGTTTACCCTCCATCGTCTGCAACGTACTGCCGAGAATCGCGGCAGCGGCATCTTGCTTTGCCGTGGATGGGGCAATGGCGCCGATGCGCCAGGCATTGACGAAATAACCCGCGGCGGCGGCAACGCCACCGACCCCTGCCATCAGCAATGCCCGTCGAACCGGTGTCACCGGACTGCGAGCGCCTGATCAAGGACCGCAGCGAACTTACCGGCCGATTGAAAACCGATTACGCGCAACCCCTGGATTTCACGACCCGCCGGATCAAAAAACACGATGCCGGGCGGCCCGAACAGGCGGAAGCGTTTCAGCAGCGCCTTGTGTTCCGGTGTATTGGCGGTCACATCCGCCTGGATTTTGACCATGCCGGCGAGGCGGGTCTGCACTGCCGGATCGGTAAAGGTATAGCGTTCCATTTCCTTGCAGCTGACGCACCAGTCGGCATAAAAATCGAGCAGTACGATTTTGCCGCTGGCCGCGCTGATTGCTGCATCCAGTTCAGCCGGGCTGGACACCCGCTGGAAAGCGACGCCAGGCCCCGCTGTCGTTTCGCTGCGGCTCTGAAATCCGGACAGCGGCTGCAATACGTCGCGGCCGCCGGAGAGGGCGCCTGCCAGATACGCAACGCCGGCAACCAGCGCAATGACGCCAAGCCCCTTGCCAAAACGCTGCCAGCCACCGGCAGCCGGCGGCAGGGAATCGACGGCCCGAAGATAAATGCCGGTAAAAATCAGCAACGCGGCCCAGGCCAGCATCTGCACCGTCACCGGCAGCACCGGCGATACCAGGTAAATCGCCACCGCCAGCAGCATCACGCCAAAGAACCGTTTCACCGCTTCCATCCACGGCCCGGCCTTCGGCAGCAGCGCGCCGGCCGACGCGCCGACCACCAACAGCGGCACACCCATGCCCAGTGCCATCGCAAACAGTGCACTACCGCCCAGCGCCGCGCTGCCGCTTTGCGAAATATAGAGCAGCGCGCCGGCCAGCGGTGCGGCGACACAGGGTCCGACGATCAGCGCCGACAACACGCCCATCGCGAACACCCCGGCGTAATGCCCGCCATGCAGACGACCGCTGGCGCTTGCCAGCCGCGATTGCAGCGCTGTCGGCAGTTGCAGTTCGTAAAAACCGAACATCGACATCGCCAGTGCGACAAACACTGCGGCAAAACTGCCCAGCACCCACGGATTCTGCAGCGCAGCCGACAGCAGCGCACCGGACAATCCCGCGGCCACCCCGGCCAGCGTATAGGTAATGGCCATGCCCAGCACATACACGCCGGACAGCAACAGGCCGCGGCCGCGCGTCATCTGTTGCCCCTGGCCGATGATGATGCCGGAGAGAATGGGCACCATCGGCAGCACGCAGGGCGTAAACGACAGCAGCAGGCCGAAACCGAAAAAACTGAGAATCAGCAGCCAGGTCTCGCCATGAAACAGTTCGGCGATTTGCGCATCCTCGCCCTTGGCAGCGACAGCAGGCGATGCGGGCGCACGCGAACCGGTAAACAGCCGCGAAGCAGCGCCATCGCCGGCAACAGGCGCAGCACCGGCATCCGCCGCGGTCGCCGCTGCCAGCCGCAACTCGGTTTTCTGTTCCACCGGCACGTAACAGACGCCGACATCGGCGCACCCCTGTGAAATCGCCGTCAGCACCACGCGACCGTTCGGCGCATCACCGCGGATCGGCAACGTGATGCGCACCTCGTCGCGATACACCCGGGTCTCGCCGAAAAACTCGTCCTTGTGCACCAGTCCCGGCGGCAATTGCGGACTGCCGGCGGAAACCGCTGCCGGTTCCAGCGTGAAGCGCAGCTTGTCGCGGTACAGGTAGTAGCCCTTGGCGATGACATAACGGACTTCAACCGCATCGGCACCGGCTACGCGCGCGCTGAACGCAAAGGCCTTTTCCGGCTCCAGCAGCTCGGGCTCGGCGGCATGCGCCATGCCGGCACACAGGGTGAGCAACAACACCAGCCAGCGCAGGTTCATCATGGGTTCCGGGTAGAGTCTGGAGATGAGTCGGTTTCGCCGGCCACCCATTGCAGGTAATCAGGCAAACCGCGCACCACTGGGACTGCGACAATTTCCGGAAGTTCGTAGGGATGCAGTTCACGCAGTGCCGCTTCAAGCGCCGCATAACGACCGGCGGTTGTTTTGATCCATACCGGCACTTCCGCAGCTTGCTCGACGGCGCCCTGCCAGCGATAGACCGAAACGCAAGGTGCGAACACGTTGACGCAGGCCGCCAATCGCCGGTCGATCAGGGTATTCGCTAGCTGCTGCGCCGCCGCCGCGTCCGGCAGGCTGGACAGTACCAGCAGCACATCGTCATCAGCGGGCATGGTCCGGATCGGGCCGGGCGGCAATGCCTTCGCGCACCGTCGGATAACGCAGACGCACCCGCAATTCCTGTTTGATGCGACGGTTGGCCAGGCGACGGGATTCACTCATGAACGAGTACAGGTTTTCCGGCAAAACCATGCTGGCCTCGGCGCGCGTCACCCGCGGCGGGCGCGGCAACTGAAAACGATCCGCCACCAGATCAAAATAATCGCCCATTTTCTGCGGCGCGTCGTCACTGGCGTTGTAACTGCGGTTGGCCTGGCCGTGATGCAGGGCCGCGACCACCATTTTTGCCAGATCGTCGGCATGAACATGGTTGACGTAAGTATCGTCCTGCGGCAGCAGCGCCGGCGTGCCGCGCTCGATACGCGCCACCGGCAAGCGGTCCGCGGCATAAATACCGGGAACGCGCAGGATGCTGACGCACACCCCCGTGCGCGCACCCCATTCGCGCAGGCGACGTTCGGCATCGGCGCGACGACGCGCGCGTCCGGTCTGCGGACGCAACGGACTGGTTTCGGCGACCAGGGCGCCGTTGCAATCGCCATAGACGCCGCTGGTGCTGATGTAGATGAAGTGCCGTGGTAGACTGCGGCCCCGCCCCAGTGCAGCAATCAGGTGTGCAGTTCTGGTATCGGCGTCGCCACGCGCCGGCGGCGGCGCAAGATGGATGATGTCGTGAGCCAAACCAGCCAGTCCGCCGAGCGTTTCAGGATGATCAAGGTTGCCGTACAGCGGAATCAGCCCGCGCCTGCGCAGTTCGATGATGCGCTCTGCGTTGTGAGTCAGCGCGTAAATGCGGTGCCGCGCGCGCAGCAACAATGCAACCCGCAGGCCGACATCGCCGCAACCGATGATCAGTAACCGTTTCATGGCCTTACTTTCATAGTCCGCTATTTTAGCCCAGTGCCGAATTCGTCAGCGATGTCTGCTCAAATCACCCTCCAGCCCAGCGGTCACGTTTTTCACGCCGATGACGGCGAATCCGTGCTGGAAGCCGCATTGCGTGAAGGCTACCGGCTGCCATACGGCTGCCGCAACGGCACTTGCGGCTCCTGCAAGGGCAGGGTCGCCTCCGGCGTGGTCGATCACGGCAAATCCCAGGACACCGCGTTGCCCGCTGCTGAACGCGCGCAAGGCATGGCGCTGTTTTGTCAGGCACAACCGCGGTCCGATCTGGTGATCGAATGCCGTGAAATCGGCACTGTCAAAGACATCCCCGTCAAAACACTGCCATGCCGGGTGCAGTCACTGGAACTGGTCGCTCCCGATGTCATGCGCATCCGGTTGCGCCTGCCTGCCGCCGAGCGACTGCAGTTTCTTGCCGGACAGTACATCGACATCCTGCTGCGCGACGGCACAAGGCGCAGTCTGTCGCTGGCCAATCCGCCGCATGATGACGGCCTGCTCGAACTGCACCTGCGCAATTACGGCGGGCCGTTCAGCATCCATGTGTTCACGCAAATGAAGGAAAAAGACATTCTGCGTTTTGAAGGTCCGCTCGGCACGTTTTATCTGCGCGAGAACAGCGACAAACCGGTAGTGCTGGTCGCAGGCGGCACCGGATTCGCGCCGATCAAGGCCATCATCGAACATGCGATACACCACAACATCAAACGGCCGTTGCTGTTGTACCGGGGCGCACGACGTGCGGCCGATCTCTATCTCAATGAACTGCCGCTCACCTGGCAGCGCGAACACGGCATCACCTACATACCGGTGCTGTCGGATGTAACAACGGAAGACGCATGGAACGGGCGTAGCGGACTGGTGCACGAGGCCGTCATCGCCGACCTGCCGGATTTGTCAGGCCATGACGTTTATGCCTGTGGCGCACCGGCGATGATTGATGCCGCGCGGCGGGACTTCCTCACGCGTTGCGGCCTGCCTGAAACCGCGTTTTACGCCGACGCATTCACGCCGGCAGTCCCCTGATTCCCGTTCACCGGTCAACGTCGCGTTTTAGTCCGACTTCGATCTTTCAGACTATCTAGCGCCGTTTCACTGCGCCAGCCCGTTTCAGTTGCGCGACGGCCAGGTCCAGGCCGGCTCGGTGGTGCGCTCGCGCGGCCTCATCATGCTCCAGACCCTCGTGTAATTGCGCAAGTTCCAGATGTGCCGCATACGTCGGCTCCAGCGCAACGCTCGCCTCCAGGTAACTTTGGGCCTTGCCCCACAACTGTTGTTGCGCGCATAACCGACCAAGGGCATGTAGCAGCGCGGAATCCGTGCGGTGATCCTTGAGCCAGCGTTCGGCACGCTCGATTCGCTGCAGCGTGGCCGCATCGCCGCAATCGCCGTACAGGTTGGCCAGCGCGCTGTCCCACTCCTGATCGAGGCTGCGCTCGATGATGGTCGCCGCTTCGCTGGTCTGACCCTGCTCGAGAAACGCGCGGGCCGCTGCGCCGGCGACGACGGTATCGCGCCGGTAACGGTCGGGCACGCGCTTCCAGACAGCAGTGAGCGTTTCCACATCACCGGCTCTTCCCAATTGCTGGCGCCAGGCGTGGCGACGCTCAACATCGGCCTGGTCGGCGCTGAACACATCGCGTTTAGCCAACTGGTCGATCAGCGCCGGCACCAGATCCCACTGACCGATGCGTTGCCGTGCGCGCAATTCGAGGCGCAGCGCCGCGGTATGTTTTTTCGGCAATACCGCCAATACGGCGAGCGCATCTTCCGGTTGCCGTTCGTCAAGCAGCATCTGGGCCTTGCTGATTGCCGCGGCAGCGTCCGGGGTCGTCGCATCCATCGGCAGTTTTGCCAGATAGTCGTCACGGCGATCAAGGGCACGCAACTCGTGGGCGGCATGCGCAGCAATGATGGCGCCAAGGTCGCCGGGTTCGCCCAGCGCCACCGCCTTGTTCACGGTTTTTTCGGCTTTGGCATAACGTCCGGCGAAATATTCGCGCAAGGCCTCGACCAGGGTGCCGTGCGCTTTTTCACGACGGCGCGCCGTACGGAAACGCACGACACGCCCCGGCAATTCAATTGTTGTCACCAGCAGGCGCACCAGCAGGTACGCCAGCACAAATCCCAGCACCAGCAGAATCAATGCAAAATTCAATGACAGTTCGACGCGGTGTCCCGGCAGTGCCAGCAGCACGTAGCCGGTATTCATCTGGGCAAGCAGGG
>JAKFUJ010000092.1 GCA_021732805.1 Betaproteobacteria bacterium
GGTCAAGACTGTCGGCACGCTGGCCAAAAAATCCGATGTCATTCTCGTGCTGACCCCGGGCAAATCCGCGCTGCCGGCGCTGAAAAAAATCCGCAAGCACCTGCGCCCCGACCACCTGTATGTCGATGCCAGCAGCAATTCCGCCACCAACATGGAAAAAGCCGCGGCCATCGTCGGCGATGCCGCGAAATTCGTCGACGCCTCGATCATGGGTCCGGTGGACATCATGGGCCTCAAGGTGCCCTTCGTCGCCAGCGGTCCGCATGCCGCCGTATTTCGCGACCTGATGACGCCGCACGGCATGGTCATCAACGTCATCGGCGCCAATCCCGGCGATGCCAGCGCAATGAAACTGATCCGCAGCGTGCTGATGAAGGGGCTCGCCGCGATCCTGCTCGAAACCATGGAAGCCGCGCGCCGCCGCAATATCCTTGACGAGGTCATCGAGGATTGCTCGCTCACTTTCAACGACATCCCGTTCCAGAAAATCATCCGCCGCTACATCGGCGGCACCGCCGTACACTGCGAGCGGCGCATCCATGAAATGAAGGAATGCCTGGAACTGCTGCACAGCATGGATTCCAGCGACCGCGCCACCCGCCTCACCATAGCCATGCTGCGTGACATGGTCAACATGGGCATGCCGGAAAAATTCCCGGTGGAGCCGGAAACCATACACCCGGTGATCGACGCGCTGATTGCCGCGCGCGCCAACGATCGCTGAAACACCGACTTGCTTCAGCAAAGCATTGACAGTAAACCCGTCATCCCGGCGGAAGCCGGGATCCAGAACAAATTTCCCCTTTCAATCTACAACTTCCTGGATGCCGGCTTTCGCCGGCATGACGGAATCAGCAATGTGGCGATGATTCTCGACCGCCTGCCAGGCAATTGCCCATGAGCCACCCGCATGCTCACAACCATCATCATGGCCACGACCACGCCATGCCGGGAAATTACGGCCGCGCTTTCGCCATCGGCATTGCGCTGAATGTCGCGTTCGTCGTCGTCGAGGCCTGCTACGGCTGGGTCACCGGATCACTGGCGCTGCTGGCCGATGCCGCACACAACTTGAGCGATGTCGGCGGACTGCTGCTGGCATGGGCCGCATTCGCCGCGGCACGCCTCAAACCCAGCGACAGCAAAACCTACGGCTGGCGCCGCGGCTCCATCCTCGCCAGTTTCATCAACGCCGTGATCCTGCTGGTGGCGATGGGTTCGCTCGGCTGGGAAGCCATCCAGCGCTTCACCAACCCGGCGCCCATCGCCGCAGGCACGGTGATGATCGTCGCTGCAATCGGTGTCGTGATCAATGCCGTAACCGCCGCGTTGTTCATGGGCGGCCCGGAAAACGACCTCAACATCCGCGGCGCCTTCCTGCACATGGCTGCCGACGCACTGGTGTCCGTCGGTGTGGTGATCGCCGGCGCGCTGTATCTGTGGCAGGGCTGGACCTGGATTGATCCGCTGGCCAGCCTGATGATCGCATTGGTGGTCATCATCGGCACCTGGTCGCTGTTCCGCCAATCGCTGCATCTTCTGTTCGACGGCGTGCCCGAACACATCAAGCTGCCGGAAGTGCGCGACTGCCTGCAGTCCATCGACGGCGTCGTATCAGTGCATGACCTGCACGTGTGGGCGATGAGCACCGCGGAACCGGCGCTGACCGCGCACCTGGTCGTCTGCGGCGAACGCGGCACGGAAGCCATGCTGCACGAGGCGCAACGCCTGCTGCACCAGCGTTTCGGCATTGAGCACGTGACGCTGCAGATTGAGGCAGAAGCCTGTACTGCGGCCTGCGCGACCACGCCTGCATCATGATTGACAGCCGGCGCCTGGTCTCCGGGCTGATCACGTTGTGCTGGGTTTTATTGCTGGCGCCATTGCTGATCATGATCGTGCAACGCCTGCACCCTGCCTGACGCAGCGACAACAACATGCGCAGCGCCCTTCACAGCTTTGCTACAGATAATTGATATTATTGGTATTTTTGTTAACGGGCGTCACAATCAGCCGGTCAGCGCCATCTGAAAGTCGCTCTTGCTCGCCGAGCAGTCCGGGCAGAACCAGCTTTCCGGCACATCCTCCCACGGTGTGCCCGGTGCGACGCCGTCATGCGGCATGCCCTTCGCCTCGTCATACACAAAAGCGCACAACATGCATTGCCAGACCCGGGTGCCGGGTGCGTTTTTGGCGACTTGCGGTGTCGCAGCCGCCCGCGCAATCGCGCGCGGGAAATGCAGTACCAGCACATCCAGCCCTTCAGTGCCGGCAACCAGTTCGAAAGCGCTTTCCTGCGGCTTGATGAACGCCACCGACAGCGCCTTGTATTCCTTGCCCTCGTAATGCAGGCTGCCGCGGACGATGATCAGATACTGGCCGTTGCTGCCGGCCGGATCAGGCGCGAGCGCTTTGGCGTTCGCCGCCACGCTCATCGAAAAACTCGCCAGTCCTTCTTCATCCTTGAGATCGGTAAAGGTATGTAACGCCGCATCCGGCGTGGCCGGTTCGAACTTCGGCAGTTCGGTCGCCTGCCACGGCTTGCGGTTTTCCAGCGCCCGCAGTTTGGTCATCGTTGCCGGTTCGTCGAGATACTGCGCTCCGGGATCCTTGTGCGCGCGCAGCGTCAGAAAACCCATTTGCTGACCAAACACGATCGGGCCATACGGCGTATGCCGCCGCGAAAAATGCACGGCATTGACCTGCAACTGGTGTTTGCCCAGCACGCCATCGCCGCTGACGATGACCTGATACTGGTCGTTGTCGTGGAAATGCGTACGAATGACGCGACCCGGCGTGCCCTCGACCAGGAAAGCCTGCGCCTCCGCCGGATTGCTGTCGTCGGGTGTCAGGAAATTGGTTCGCCATGCGGTCCCGGTGGGGATTTGGCGTTCCGTGCGTAACGCTTTGACGTCGTCATATGAGGCGATTTGCGGCATGACGGTCTCCTGCTGTCTTGGAGCGGGTGGCGATGGTGGCCATTATAGTAGCTGCCGCCATCGCGGTATTACTCCGAATCAATATATGGACTGATTCCTCATAACAGCCATTTATCGTTACACGGCTATCTCCTGTTGCAAGCCGTCACCGGGCAGCAACATAATGCCGGCAACAACAGAAAACACGGGCAACATAAGCCTCGGACCCAAGCTGCTGGACGTTGTTCATCCGGAGAGAATACAAATGGAGCGCATCATTTCTGCAGCCCTCGTCATGCTGGCATTGGCGCTGGGGGGCTGCAGTTCAACCACCAGTGGCACCGCCGCGACCAGCAGTCCGCCGCACTACCAAGTAGATCCTTACTGGCCCAAACCATTGCCGAATCAATGGGCGCTCGGCCAAGTCGCCGGCCTGCATGTCGACGGCAAAGACCATTTGTGGCTCATCCATCGGCCGCGCACCATCGACCAGTTGGAAACCGGCGCCGCGCAAAATCCACCCACGGCAAAATGCTGCCGTCCCGCGCCGGCAGTGATCGAATTTGATCAGGCAGGCAATGTGGTTCGCGCCTGGGGCGGCCCCGGCGCCGGTTACGACTGGCCGACCAACGAACACGGCATTTATGTCGACCCGAAAGGCGACGTGTGGGTCGGCGGCAATGACGTCAAGGATCACCACCTGCTCAAATTCACGTCCGACGGAAAATTCATCCTGCAAATCGGCAAACCCGGCAAATCCGAAGGCAGCAGCAGCACCACGCAATTGGGCCGCCCGGCGGCCATGGAGGTCGACCCATTGGCAAATGAACTTTACGTCGCCGATGGTTACGGCAACAAACGCGTGATCGTATTCGATGCCGGCACCGGCCGATACAAACGCCACTGGGGCGCCTACGGCAACAAACCGGACGATGCCAAAATGGCCCAGTTCAATCCCGAATCACCGCAATTCGCCAATCCGGTACATTGTGTGCGGCTGGGCAAGGACAATCTGGTCTACGTCTGTGACCGCAGCAACAATCGTATTCAGGTGTTCGAAAAGTCGGGCAAATTCGTGCGCCAGTTCGTGATCGAGCCCAACACCAGAATCAACGGTACCGTACACGACATGATACTTTCGCCCGACCCGCAACAAACCTACATGTTCGTCGGCGACGGCAGCAGCGGTGAAATTCACATCGTACGCCGCGATACGGGCGAACGCGCCACATCCTTTGGTCGACTCGGTCGCATGGCAGGCGAATTTTACGGACTGCACAATCTGGCCGTTGATGCACAAGCCAATCTGTACACTGCTGAAGTGCGCAGCGGCAGGCGGGTGCAAAAGTTCGTCCGCTTAAAAAACTGAGTGGTCACGGGGCAAAGAAGCAACCGCCCTTTCCAGTCGATACAGTATCTCAACGGCATGCCTGAATTCACGCTCTATAACGCCCCGCAATCGACCTGCAGCCAGCGCGTGCGTTTCGTGCTCAATGCCAAGGGACTCGATTTCGCCGAACACAGGCTCGACCTGTTCTCCGGCGACCAGTTGAAGCCGGAATACCTGAAGATCAATCCCAACGGCGTGGTGCCGGCGCTGATGCACAACGGGCAGACCGTCCTCGATTCCGCCGTCATCATCGAATACCTCGACGAGACCAGCCCGGGACGGATCTCGTTCACGCCGACGGATCCCGTGGCACGGGCGCGCATGCGCTGGATGATGCGCTATATCGATGAAATTCCGACGCCGGCCGTGCGCGTGCCCTCCTACAACCTGGCGTTCTTGCCGCATTTCCGGAACATGACCGAGGAGGCCTTCACCGCGCTCGCCAACTCCAAGCCCCTGCGCAAGGAATTCCTGCTGACCATGGGCCGCACCGGATTCCCGAAAAGCGAAATGGATCAGGCGCTGGACCGGCTCAATCGCGCGGTTGTGCGCATGAATGAATGGATCGTGCAGGGCGGCGGCACCTGGCTGATGGGCGACCAGATCACCCTCGCCGACATCGCTATCATGCCGGTCATCGTGCGCATGGATGACATCAACCTGCACACCAGCTGGGCCGACAAGCCGGCGATCTCAAAATGGCTGGAAGCGATACGTACCGAATCGGCTTACACCACGACTTACTACCATGGCTCGTTGCTGACGGAGAAGTACCCGCACCTGGCTGATCTGCGGAAACAACGCAAGGCGGGTTAACAAAGCGGCAGCATGTCGCGGCCAGCCCTCAATCCACGGGTGGTTCGCCCTGGCCGCGCCAGAATGCACGCGGCGCACAACACGCCTCGCCACGCGCCAGCCTTGGCCAATCTTCAATGCGGATGGCGGCAATCAACTGCGGCGGCTTGCCGTCCGGCGCGGGCCTGAAAACAAAAGTCTCGCTCTCGACGCTGTCGTAATCCGTGGCGCTCCACAGGATGCCGCCATGCGCAAACATGAAGGTGTTGGCGCCGGGTGGGGGTGGGGTATTCAACAGCTTGCGCACGATCAAGCCTTTGTCGCGATTGCGCGGCGGCGTCAGTGCATCCAGAAACTCGAACTGCGTCACCACCCAATCGGCATGGATGCGCGTGCGACAGGCCCGGCTTGCATAGACCTTGCCATGGGGAATCCCCAGTTTCGCCACCATATCGCGCTGCAACCGCGCCTCGAAATAGCCGGCTTCACTCAGATTGCGCTGGGTCGAACAATCCTCGACCCGCCATTTGCCGTCAAGACGCATCTGCGCTTCGTGCGCATGTTCGGGCAAGGTCTTGGTATGGCGGAAATAGACGATGTAGCCGCCCTTGCGCAGTTCATCGAGCAAAGACTTGCCGGAGACAGGAACACCGGGGTCGGCCGCCATCGCAGCGAATGACACAGCCAACAGTACACAGAAAAACAGCTTTGCCATGTCAGTTCTCCGGAATGACGATTTTTGTATCCTCGCGATTGCCCCACTCGCCCCAGGCCGAGACGTAGTTGCGCACACGGGGATAAGCCAGCGACTTCAGTGCAATGAATGTACTGGCCGAACGGTAACCACCGTGACACAACGAAATGACGGTCTTGTCCGGCGTCACACCTTTGGCTTCGTACAGCGCGCGGATTTCATCGGGCTTGCGGAAAGCGCCCTGCGCATCGAGGTGGTCGCGCCAGAATATGTGCACCGCACCGGGAATCGTGCCGACGCGCCGCGCGCGCTTTTCGGTGCCGCGGTATTCGGATTCACGGCGCACATCGACGATGATGGAATTCGGATCGTCGATCGCGCGCTCAACATCAAAACGTGTCGCCAGCAGCTCAAGATTACTGTCGCCGCGGAACGGTGGCGGTGTCGGCGGCGCCCTGGTCGGGTCCACCGGCGGCGGCGCTTCGTTCAGGCGCACCAGCTTGTGCCCCGCTACCAGCCACGCGTGGGTGCCGCCGTCGAGAATGCGCACATCCGGATGCCCCAGCACCGCCAGCAGCCACACTGCCCGTGCCGCGCGTTCGCCGGATTCGTGGTCGTAGATCACCGCCGGCCGGTCGGCACGCACGCCGCGCGAACCAAACAGCACACGAAAAATCGCGAGGAATGAATTCAGCGGCGCCTCGGCGGAATCATTGAGGCTGACGCCGTAGATGTCGACGTGGGTGCTGCAGGGGATGTGGCCGACTGCGAAGTCTTCGGCGGGGCGGAGGTCGATCAACGTGACGTCGTGCAGGCGGGACGCCAATTCGGGGACGGTGATCAGAAAGCGGTGGTCAAGAAATTCGGCAGATGGCATAAAACCTTGTATCACTATTAACCTTGTATCACTATTAAAGTAGCCCGTAAGAAGCGCAGCGGATTACGGGAACACGATCCCGTTACGCTTCCTTGTCCGCACCTTGACGGTGTAAACACATAACGCCAATATGTCAGTCACAGTTTAAGGTTTCACATGATGAAAAAATTATCAATAAAATCAAATATTTACTTTAATCCCGAGATACATCAGGCATTGCGGCTCCGCGCCGCCTGCAGTCAGATGTCGATGTCCGCACTGGTGAGCGAGGCCGTCAGGCAGATGATGCATGAAGATCAGGAAGATCTTGCCGCGTTTACGCGACGCGCCGCTGAATCTGAAATAAGCCGGAAATCTCTGCTTGCCAATCTGAAACGGCACGGCAAGTTATAAATCGTCTGCGCGGTTATT
>JAKFUJ010000425.1 GCA_021732805.1 Betaproteobacteria bacterium
GTTGTCCATGCGCTCGAAATAGATCAGCCCGCCGTTGTTGTCGACGACAGCCACGGCGACATTCCATTTGTTGGCGCGGCATTCCGCCAGCACACCGGCCGCCAGTTTTTTCGCGCCTTCAAGATTGATGGGTGTGCCGTAGTCGGGACGTGCCTGTGCGCCAACGGTGCCCGATGCCAGTGCGATGCTTGATGCCATGATCAGCTGCAATAATATTTTTGTTGCCGACATAACTCCTCCCTTGAGTGGTGGGTGTAGCGCCACCACGATACGCCGTGGCCATGTTTCATGCCAACTCAAATCGAGGTGAAATACGCCGCCATTTTTTTGCGCACTGCGGCATCCGGCAGGCGGCCGGTGCAGGCGGCCATGTTGTCCTCGATATGGCGCACCAGCCGGGTGCCGGGGATGGCGCAGGTCACGGCCGGGTGACTGATGATCCATTTCAGGAAAAACTGCGCCCAGCTGCCGCAGTCAAAATCCGCGCACCACGGCGGCAGCGGTTTGCCGCGCACCTTGCTGAACAATCCGGCCTGAGAGAACGGGCGGTTGATCAATGTTGCAGTGCCGGAATCGGCGCAGGCCGGCAGCAGCCGCGCCTCCGCTTCGGGTTCATCCAGCGAGTAATTGAACTGCACAAAATCGAAATCACCGCTCCTGACCAGTTTTTCCAGTTCGGCATGCGAGCCGGCGGTGTAATGGGTGATGCCGAGATAACGGATGCGTCCGGATTTTTTCCAGTCGCGCAGCACCGGCAGATGGGTTTTCAGATCGAGCAGGTTGTGCACCTGCATCAGGTCGATGGTTTTTGTTTGCAGCAGGCGCGCGGATTCCTCCATCTGGCGGATACCCTCGGCGCGGCCATTGGTCCACACCTTGGTGGCGAGGAACAGTGATGGGCGAAGGTTCAGCGCTGTCGCAAGCGTGCCGACCGCAGCTTCGGCGTGGCCGTACATCGGTGAGGAATCGACCGCGCTGCCGCCCAATTCGACGAAGCGGCGCAGGGTGTCGCGCAGTTCGGTGCCCGGCAGATCGCGCGCGGGCACATCGAAAGTGCTGTAAGTGCCGAGACCGATGGCGGGGATGCGTTCACCGCTGCGCGGTATCGGCCGCGTGATCAGTCCCGCCGGTGCGCTGTGGGCGTCAGGCATCACCAACGGCAGCGTGGCCGCGGCAAGCAATAATGCGCGGCGGCGGGAATTTACAGACGACTGATTCATCACGGATCATCCTGTTGATTTTTTCCAAAAACATGACACGCCTCGCCAGAGGCATGTTTTTGTGATTAATTATGCAATTTTCAATGATTGGCTGGCGATGGTTTGGGCTGCAGGGTGTAACCCAGATCGGTCATGCAGCGTTGCAGCAGATTCTGCTCCAGGGCAAAACGTTCCGAGTCGGGCTGCCTGGTTTGCACGGGAATACTGCGTCCCTGCTGGTCGATGATTATTTGCGGCACGGGGATAGGCTGGAGAGGCATGCGTTGTCGCGCTTCGCTGCGGGCCGTTACTCTGCATTTTGCCTCGTCGGCATCCACGGTAATGGCGGAGCTTGAACCGGTTTTATGCCATTCCAGTGGTGCGCAGCCCCCGATCAGCAGCAGGCCGATGAAGGGTGCGCAGGCAAGGTGACGGAGAGGGTGACGGAGCGACATATTCGTTTAGACTAGCAGAACAACGTGAGGTTTCCATATTCCGATCAAATTACGGGAGATCAATTAGTGGAAATGATCAAAGATGGTCTTGTAGTTTTTTCAAAACGCGGCTGTCCGACCTGCGTGCTGATCGAAGCCGAAATGCAGCGTGCGGCGCGTGAAGTGCCGAATTTCCGCATCGTGTCACAGGATGATCCGCGGTTTCCTTCGGGGGTCGATGCCATCGTCGATGATCGCGAGCTCGACCTGTCGTGGCTCAACCATATCGAATTCATGCCGACGCTGATCCGTTTCGAGCAGGGCCGCGAAGCAGAGCGGGTTGTCGGCTGGGATCGCGACAACTGGCAGCGGCTGACCGGGCTCGCCGATCTGGGCGCGCAACACCCCGTTTTCCAGCCCGGATGAGGGTCGCTGTCACTCATGCCCGGGGTGGCTGAGAAACTGGAAGCAAAACACAGCGGCGCAACCTGGCTGTCTGCGCGAAAAATCGGCTACGCAGCCGAGGCTGATCCGGTCGAAGTGTGTTTTCAGCGCGGCTGGAGCGACGGCCTGCCGGTGACGCCGCCGACCGACGAGCGCGTGATCGCGATGTTGAAGGGCACCACGCGCAAGCCCGATGAAATCGTCGGCAAGATGCCGCCGAACCTGGCTGACTGCAACGTCGAAAAAGTCGCGATCAACGCGGTGATGGCCGGTTGCCGGCCGGAATACATGCCGGTGCTGTTGGCGGCAATCGAGGCTGCGCTGGAACCGGTATTCACGCTGCACGGCGTGCTGGCGACGACTTATTTTTCGAGTCCGGTGATCATCGTCAACGGCCCGATCGCCAAACGCATCGGCATGAACAGCGGCATCAACGCGCTGGGCCAGGGCAATCGCGCCAATGCCACCATCGGCCGCGCGCTGAACCTGATCGTGCGCAATGTCGGCGGCGGACGACCGGGCGAGGCCGACCGTTCAACGCTGGGCGCGCCGAGCAAATTCACTTTGTGTTTTGCCGAGGACGAATCCGATCCGGCGTGGCAGCCGCTGTCGGTGGCGCGCGGATTCGCGCCGGGCACATCCACCGTCACGCTGTTCCAGGGCCACGGCCCCGAGGCTTTTGTTGACCAGAAGTCGCGTACCGCTGAAGCGCTGACCAAATCGTTGGCGATGTCGCTGGTGAAAATCGGTCATCCGAAGCTGGTGCAGTCGGCGCGTGCGATTCTGGTGCTGTCGCCGGAACATCATGCAATCTACAAGGAAGCCGGCTGGGATCGCGCGCAGATCGAGCGTGCATTGCATGCGGCGACGATACGCCCCGGCGCGGAACTGGTGGCCGGTATCGATGGCGTCGGTGAAGGCATACCGGCAAACCGCGCCCATGAACAGGTGCCGAAATTTCATGACGGCTGTCTGATGGTGGTGCGTGCAGGCGGCGCTGCAGGTCTGTTCTCGGCGATCCTGCCGGGCTGGCTCGCCGGCCGCAATCCCGTTGAATTGCAACCCGTGACGAAGGAGATACGCTGATGAGTGCCTCAACCCAACTCGCCTGGCTGCGCGACCCGACAGCCGAAACCGAAGCCGTGATGCGCGCGCGCCGCGCGCCGCCGAAATCCCTCGATGGCCTGACCGTCGGCCTGTTCGATATCGGCAAGACGCGCAGCGACGAGTTCCTGAACCAGATTGAAAAGCGCCTGACCGAGCGCGGCATTCAATCGAAGCGCTTCGGCAAGCCGACCAACGCCAAGGTGGCGACGCGCGAAATCGTCGATCGGGTGGTCAGCGAGGCCGATGTGGTATTGATCGGGCTCTCCGACTGAGGGTCATGCACGTCGTGCAGTCTGCACGACCTGATGACCTTCGATGCGGCGGGCCTGCCGGGCGTGTCGGTGGTGACGACGGAGTTCAGGGACGCGGTGGCCGTGCAGAGCCGCGCGCTGGGCTTTGATCCGGCCATCGTTTATGTGCCGCATCCGATCCAGAATCGTACGGCTGCGGAACTGGCTGCGCTGGCGGATGGTGCGCTGGATGCGGCACTGGCGAAGCTGGTTGATGCCTGAGTAATGTTAATAAGTTATTGTTTTTATTCATATTTTTTATATTCACCGATTGCAGTGGATTCATTTCCCGTAGAGTTTGTAGCTCGCAATCCGTGTAGAATACGTTGAATACGCGTATTCACGAGCGAATTATCCTGAACCGCCCCGAACTGCGCCAAATCGTCCCAAGCGCAGATTCTTTTGTTGTTTCGGACGACCGGCAAAGTCAAAGGATTTTCCATGGCCACATCCATCCGTCTGGATCCCGCCGTCGAGCAGCGTATCGACCAGTTGGCAGCGCAAACCGGCCGCACCAAGGCCTATTACCTGCGCGAAATGATCGAGCGTGGCATCGAGGATCTCGAAGACTATTACCTGGCTGCGAATACGCTCGAGCGGGTGCGCAAAGGTGAAGAGCCGGTTTATTCCAGCGCCCAGGTGAGAACAGAACTTGGCCTGGACGGTTAGCTATACCGAGACCGCGACCCGCCAACTGCGCAAACTGGAGCGGCAAACCGCGCGCCGCATCGTTGATTACATGGATGGCCGCGTGGCTGCCAGCGGCGATCCGCGCAGCCTGGGCAAGGCGTTGACGGGCAATACTCCGGGCGCATTCTGGCGTTACCGTGTTGGCGATTTCCGGGTGATCTGCGATATCCAGGATGGTGCGCTTTGCGTACTGGTCATTCAGATCGGCAATCGTGCGGACGTCTATCGGTAGTGACTGGATCAACGTTTCAATCGTCAGATTAACCAAAAAACAATCATCAACAGGATCAAACATGAAAATTCTGGTTTACGGTGCCGGCGCCATCGGCGGTTATCTCGGTGCAATCCTGACGGCGTCTGGCGAAGACGTCACGCTGGTCGCGCGTGGCGCGCAATACGACGCCTTGTCCTCGCTCGGCATCCAGCTCGAGGGGCCGCGCAGCGGTCGGCCCGAGCCGATCAAGGTGCGCGTGTGCAAACCCGGCGAGGAGAAGGGTCCGTACGATGTGATTTTCGTGACACTGAAATCGCAGCAGATTGCGGAGGCCGCTGCGCATATCCGCAGCCTGACCGGCAAGGACGGCGTGTTCGTGTTTCCGCAGAACGGCATACCGTGGTGGTATTTCCAGGGTATCGAATCCAGATACAAGGGGACGCAACTGAAGACCGTCGATCCGGACGGCGTGCTGTCACGCACTTTCGAGCCGCGGATGATCATCGGCGGCACCGCGCTGAAACCCGCGGACATGGTCGCGCCGGGACACATCAAATTGCCGGACGCCGAAACCGACGCATTGGTCATCGGTGAAATCGACAACAGCGTGTCCGAGCGCGTGCAGCAGATCACCGCCATGACCACCCGCGCCGGCTGGAACGGCAGGGTATCGGACGATGTGCGCAAAGTGAAGTGGACCAAGCTCACCGGCAATGCGGTGTGGAATTCGCTGGGGGCGATCACCCAGTCCACCGGACGCGAAATCGCGGAGTTTCCGGGAACGCGGCCATTGGCTGTCGCATTGATGCGCGAAGTCATCGCGGTCGCGACTGCAGTGGGCACCAAGCTGGATGCCGATCCTGAAGCCATCGTCAGCGGTGTAGCCAAACGCGTGTCGCTGCCGACCTCGACCTTGCAGGATGTGCGCGCCGGCCGGCCGCTGGAAATGGACGCCATCGTCAACGTTGTGCTCGAACTGGGTGCGCTGACGGGGGTGGCGACGCCGTCACTGCATGTGGTGGCGTCGTGCGTGAACCTGCTCAATCAGCGCATCACCGCGGATGGGGTGGCGATACGGCCGGTCAAAAGACAGTGATGAGTGATGAGTGATGAGCGATGAGTGATGAGCGGAAACCCGGATTTCTGCGAGGCTCTTACTCCGCGTTCATCATTCATCACTGGCTTTCAATAAACGCCACCATCCGCTTGCGCATCGCCGCATCCGGCAACCTTCCCCGTCCGGCATTGATTTTCGTAGCCCGGATGAAATCCGGGGGATGTGTCCCCGCCGAAGGGATCGTATTGCCATACCCGTCCGCTTCGCGGACCCGGATAACGGCCTGCGGCCTTATCCGGGCTACGGGTTAGCAGGTTGTTGAAAAAGTGATGCGCGAGTGCGTGGGGAGCGAAGCGACCAAGCGCACACGCGTGCAAACCTTTGATTTTATGAGGGTTGAAAAATCGATCATGCCAAGTTGAAGCGACGTTCTGGAGTTTTTCAACACCCTGTTAGAGCATGTAGCAGCGCGTGAATCTGCTCAATCAGCGCATCACCGCGGATGAGGTTGCGATACGACCGGTCAAAAGACAGTGATGAGCGAGGAGTGATGAACGCGGAGTAAAACATTGCGGAAGTCCGTGTTTCCGTTCATCACTCAGCATTCCTCATTCATCACTGGTTATCAATAAACCCCGTCATCCGCTTGCGCATCGCTGCATCCGGCAACCGCCCGCGTCCGGCATTGAGATTGTCGATCATGTACTCGACCTTGTCGGTGCCGGGGATCACCGCATTGACGGCGGTGCGGGCCAGCAGGTACTTCAGGAAAAACTGACCCCAGGTCGTCGCGTCGAATTCTGCAGCCCAGTCGGGCACCGGTTTGCCGCGTACCGCGCGGAACAGACTGCCGCGGCCAAAGGGGAGATTGCACAGCACTGCCGTGCCGGTATCGGCAGCAGCCGCCAGCAACCGGTCTTCGACACTGCGTTCGGCCATCGAATAATTGACCTGGATGAAATCCGGTTTGTCCTGCTGCATGATTTCGATCAGGCGCTCGTTGGCGCGTTCCTGATCCTGCGAATGGGTGACGCCGATATAACGAAACAGCCCCTGTTGTTTCCATTCGCGCACGATGGCGAGTTGCGAGGCCACCATCTTGCGGTCGAGAAAACCGACGTTGTGCATCTGCATCAGGTCGATTTTTTGTGAGTGCAGGCGTTGCTGTGATTGTTTCATCTGCGCGACGAAGGTTTCGTTGTTGTTGGAACGCACCTTGGTTGCCAGGAAAACTTTTTCGCGCACTTTCATTGCAGCCATCAGATCGCCGACCACCGGCTCCGCGCTGCCGTAGGACGGCGCGGTGTCGATCAGGCGTGCGCCGCCATCGAGCAGGGTCTGGATGACCTTGCTGCGTTCGGCGCGTTTTTCGGCGTCATTGTCGATGTCGAAAATGATCGCAGTGCCGAGACCGATCACCGGCAGCATTTCCCTTGATTTCGGAATCGGTCGGGCAAGCAGGGGTTTGGCGGTGCCTTGTGCCGCTGAAAGGCCGGGAAGCCATGCGCCGGCAGCCAGGCACGCACTCATCGCGAGCATTTCGCGGCGTGTATATAAGTATTTGATTTTATTCATATATTTAATCCTGTAGGCTTCCCATTTTGGATGGCTGACATACCAAATTCGTCATTCCGGCGAACGCCGGAA
>JAKFUJ010000100.1 GCA_021732805.1 Betaproteobacteria bacterium
GGTTGAGAAACACAAGATGGGCGGCGACTGCCTGAACACCGGCTGCGTGCCGTCAAAAGCCCTGATCAAGACCGCCAAACTGCTGGCGACGATGAAACACGGCAGCGATTACGGCCTGAAAAACACATCGCTCGACTTTGATTTCGCCGCGGTCATGGAACGCGTGCAGCGCGTGATCCGCGAAATCGAACCGCATGATTCCGTTGAACGCTACACCGCACTCGGCGTCGAATGCCTGCAGGGCACCGCGAAGATCACTTCGCCGTGGTCGGTGGAAATCAAGACTGCGAACGGCACGCAGACGCTGACCACGCGCGGCATCATCATCGCCGCCGGCGCCCGTCCCTTCGTGCCGCCGATCCCCGGCATCGACGATGTCGGATGCCTGACCTCGGATACGGTGTGGGAACTGCGCGAACTGCCGAAACGGCTGGTGGTGCTCGGCGGCGGCCCGATCGGCTCCGAGCTGACGCAGTGTTTCGCCCGGCTCGGCTCGAAAGTCACGCAGGTCGAGATGCTGCCGCGGATCATGATCCGCGAAGATCCGGAATTCTCCGACATGGTGCTCGAAAAATTCCGCAAGGAAGGCGTCGATGTGCTGGTCAACCACAAGGCGCAGCGTTTTGCCGTCGAGAACGACGAAAAAGTGCTGTACTGCGAAACGGGTAGCGAAAATGACAAGCGCGAAGTGCGCATTGTGTTCGATGCCCTGCTCTGCGCCGTCGGCCGCGTCGCCAATACCAAAGGCTACGGCCTTGAGGAACTCGGCATTGCAGTGACCAAGTCACGCACCGTCGAAGTCGACGAGTACCTGCAGACCAAATATCCCAATATCCTCGCCTGCGGCGACGTTGCCGGACCGTACCAGTTCACGCACACGGCAGCGCATACCGCGTGGTATGCCGCAGTCAACGGCCTGTTCGACGGATTCAAGAAATTCCGTGTCGATTATTCGGTGATTCCGTGGGCGACTTTCACCGACCCCGAAGTGGCGCGTGTCGGTCTCAATGAAACCGAAGCCAGGGAAAAAGACATCCCGTACGAAGTCACCACCTACGGCATCGACGACCTCGACCGCGCCATCGCCGACGGCGCCGCGCACGGCCTGATCAAGGTGCTGACGGTGCCCGGCAAGGACAAAATCCTCGGCGCCACCATCGCCGGTGAACACGCCGGCGACCTGATCACCGAATTCATCACCGCGATGAAACACGGCATCGGCCTTAACAAGATCCTCGGCACCATCCACATCTACCCGACGCTGGCCGAAGCCAACAAGTACGTCGCCGGGAACTGGAAGCGTGCGCATGCGCCGAAAAAAGCTTTGGAGTGGGTGGAAAAGTTTCATGCGTGGCGGCGGGGTTGAACCTGAAGCGCCAAACGCTGCCCAATCACTGGTTTGGATGTTTTTCACTTCTTTTTTGAGTCGTCACTCGGCGAAAGATTATAACTAATTGATTCTATTGATAAATATGAAAAAACTCCTGCTTGCTTTTCTGCTGATGGCCATTCCGCTGATCAGCACCGCGCAATCCTTCGACCACGACCACAAGGCATGGTCGGCGCTGCTGAAAAAACACGTGGTCCTGATCGACGGCGGCAAGGCCTCTCAACTGAACTACGCCGGTCTGATGAAGGACCAGGCAGCAATGAAAAGCTACCTCGATACCCTGGCCAAAGTCAGCGATGCGGAATTCAAGGGCTGGAACAAGAATCAGCAACTCGCATTCCTGATCAACGCCTACAACGCCAGCATGGCTGCAAAAATCCTCACCCGCTACCCCAACATCAAATCGGTGTGGGATTTCGGCAAACTGTTCGGCAACCCGTTCAAGGATGATTTCATCCCGCTGTTCGCCCGCAAGCTGTCGCTCGACAACGTCGAACACGACACGATACGCGCGCCGGGCGCATACGACGATCCGCGCATCCACTTCGCGGTCAATTGCGCCTCTGTCGGCTGCCCGATGCTGCGCGAAGAGGCTTTTGTCGGAGAGCGCATCGACGCGCAACTGGAAGAGCAGACCGTGCGTTTCCTGTCCGACCGTTCGCGCAACCGCGCAGCCGCTGACGGCAAACTGGAAGTCTCGAAAATATTTGATGCCCCGCCCTGGTACGGCAACGATTTCCGCAAGGGGCATAAGGGATTTTCGACGCTGGAGGGATTTTTTGCGAAATACGCGAACCTGCTGACCGACAACGCCGAACACCAGAAAATGATCCGCGCCGGCAAGGCGGAAATCCGCCATCTCGATTATGACTGGCGACTGAACGACAGTCGCCGCTGACCCATCGTTGCTCCACACTAACCGCCTGCTCATGGACAACAATGCCCCCAGGCTGGCGCGCTTGATCGAAGTCTTGCGTCAGGGCGAAGTGCTGGCCGCGCAAACCGCGCTGCGTCAATCGGACATGGCGCCGACTCTGTGGATGCGCCGCGCTCTGGCCGTGCAAGCCGCTCAGGAACGCAGCCATGCCGCCATCGCCGGCATTGCCGTGCGCGTGCTCGGTCCCGCTGCCGGTGCTGCGGAAGACGCCCCGGATGTCACAGCCGATCTGCGCCGGCAGCTCGAGCGTGATCTGGACGCAGGCGAACTGGCCTTTTCCCTGATCGGCTTGCAGGGTGTAGTCGAACACCTCGGTGAAGCCCTGCTGGAGCGACTGGGCCAACATCCGCATCCTGCCGGCGCCGTACTGCACGGCTTGCGCAAAAAAGTGCTGGCGCAGGAACGCGGTCATGTGCTGCTCGGCTCACGCTGTCTGCAGGCACTGGGCCGTCCGCCGGCGCACGCCGAAAAGCTGGACCATTACCGCGAACTTGGCCGGGTTGCCGCCCTGCGGGTCGCCGAACTGGTGGATGATGCACGCTTCGACGCCAATGCTTTCTGGTGTGACATCGATACCAGACTGACCGACTGGCATCATTGCGCGCAGGCGGCACAGGACTGACGCCGGGCATGATCTCGGTCATCATCCCCGCACTCAACGAGGAACTTGCACTGCCGCGTACGCTGGCATCGGTCGCGGCACAGGACTGGCCGCACGAAATCATCGTAAGCGACGGCGGCAGCACCGATTGCACGCTGGCCGTCGCGCAGGAAACCGGGGTGCAATGGCTGCGGGCGCCGCGCGGCCGCGGCGCGCAGATGAACGCCGGCGCGCGGCTGGCGCACGGCGAATGGCTGCTGTTCCTGCATGCCGATACCTGTCTGCCCGACGGTGCGCTGCAGGCCATTCGATCACTACCGCCGCACGTCGAAGCCGGATGCTTTCATCAGGCCTTCAGCGCCGAGCATCCGCTGCTGCGCGTGGTATCACGCCTGCACAACTGGCGTTGCAAACGCACACACATCATTTACGGCGATCAGGCGATGTTTGTGCGCCGTCGCGTGTTTGAGGCACTGCGCGGTTTTCCCGAAACCGATCTGGAAGACGTCAAATTTTCCGAACAACTGCGCCAACACACGGTACCGGTGATGCTGTCTGCCACGGTGGCGACGGATGCGCGAAAATTCCTGAAGCACGGCATCCTGCGCAGCACGGGTCGCATCGTTCTGCTGCTGCTCAGCCACCGCTACAAACGGCCTTTGCTCGGCCGGCGTTTTTTCGATGCGGTACGTTGAGTCGATTCAACCCTGAATAATTAAGTGGTCGATACTTGTTATCCATCATCATTCCCTGTCTCAACGAAGCAGAAGGCATCATTGCAACGCTGCAGGCGCTGCGACCAATGCGTGATCGCGGCTGCGAAATCATCGTTGTCGATGGCGGCAGCACGGATGGAACACCCGAACTCGCCCAACCCCGAGCGGATCTCGTGTTGCACGCAACAACAGGCAGGGCAAAGCAGATGAATGCCGGCGCAGCTGTTGCAAAAGGTGAAATCCTCTGTTTTCTGCATGCCGATACCCGTCTGCCCGACGGCGCCGACGGTCTGATCATTGACAGCCTTGCGCGCAGCCGCCGCAGCTGGGGGCGTTTTGACGTGCGTATCACCGGAAAACATCCGCTGCTGCCTGTGGTGGCCTGGATGATGAACCGCCGCTCGCAACTCACCGGCATCGCCACCGGCGACCAGGCCCTGTTTGTAACACGCTCGCTGTTCGAAGCCGCAGGACGTTACCCGGAAATCGCATTGATGGAAGACATTGCGTTTTCGCGGCAGCTGAAAAAATACAGCCCGCCGGTGTACATCACGCACCGGCTGACAACATCCGGCAGACGCTGGGAACAATATGGCGTATGGCGCACCATTGTGCTGATGTGGCGCCTGCGTTTCGCCTACTGGCTGGGCGCCGACCCCGAGCAGCTCGCAATTCGTTATGCCCGGCAAAAATCCTGAAACCGCGATCATGGTCTTCGCCAGGGCGCCGATCCCCGGCGCGGCGAAAACACGGCTGATTCCGCTGCTCGGCGCCGAAGGCGCTGCCGCGTTGCACAGCCGGCTGATCACGCGGGCACTCACCACCGCCCGCACGACGATGCCTGCGTCACTGGCACTGTGGTGCACGCCGGACACCACACACCCTTTCCTGCAGTCCGCTGCTCAACAATACGCGGCAGTCCTGCAGATGCAGTCCGGCTCCGATCTGGGTATGCGCATGGGCCACGCCTTTGCGTTCACGCTGCAGCACGCAGACCATGTGATTTGCATCGGCGCCGATTGCCCTGCCCTCACTACGCAACATCTCAACGACGCCGCTGCGACGCTGCGGGCAGGGAATGACGCCGTATTCGTTCCGGCCGAGGACGGCGGTTATGCGCTGGTCGGTCTGACGCGCGCGACACCGCGGCTCTTCGCCGATATCACCTGGGGTTCCGCAAATGTGATGGCACAAACCCGCGAGCGCCTGCTTGAATGCAGTCTGCGCTGGCATGAACTGGAAACGCAATGGGACATCGACCGGCCGGAGGATTACCTCCGTCTGCAACAAAGCGGATTGCTCAATGATGCGACGTCGCCTGTCTGAATCACTGCTGCTCGCCATCGTTGTTATCTGCGCCGGCGTTGCGCTGGCCGCAGAAGAACGCCTGGTTGGCGCTGCGTTTTCCACAGCGCGTCCCGGCGACGCGCCACCCGCAGGCTGGAAACCGCTGGTCGCTTCGGATAACACACCACGCACCCGCTACACGCTGGTCGATGATGGTGGTATCACCGTGGTGCGCGCCGAATCAAAAGCGGCAGCCTCGGGTTTGTCGAAATCCCTGCGGGTCAATCCTGCAGAATTTCCGTGGCTGCGCTGGCGCTGGAAAATCGACAACCTGATTGCCAGTGCCGATTTGCGCACCAAAGAAGGCGACGACTTCCCGGCGCGCCTGTATGTGATGTTTGATTACCCGCTGGAAAAACTGTCTTTCATCGAACGCAATAAACTGCGACTGGCGCGCACACTGTTTGATCCGGATCTGCCGGCGGCAACGCTGTGTTATGTGTGGGATAACAAGACGCCGCCGGAAACCATCGTACCCAGCGCCTACAGCGACCGCGTGCGGCTGATTGTTGTCGCCTCGGGTGGCGCGCGCGTCGGACACTGGGTCGATTTCGAACGCAATGTTGCGGCGGATTTCCGCGCAGCGTTCGGGGAGGATGCGCCGCCGGTGCAGGCCATTGCAATCGCCACTGACACCGACAATACCGGCTCTTTTGCAACAGCCCGTTTCGGTGATATTTCTTTTTACAAACAACAGCTTACAAAAAAATCTCCGGCAACGACCGCAGTGCCGTGACGAAATTTTCATTGCCTTTTGGAGACCCGTGGGAAAGAATAGCCCCCTCATTTTGCAGCCATCCCAGAGACGCCGAACCGGCATCAAAGTCCTTAAGAATCATTATCTTGAACAACAGCCACCGGCCGCTCAACCCGTAATCACCGCCTGCTGCATGTCCGATATCTCCAGCGTTACCGCGCTCCACCAGTCTGCTCCGCAACTCCCTGTGCAGTGGTACTTCGATGCGCGGATTCACGAGGTCGAGCAACGTTTGTTGTTCGACCACGGTCCCGGTTATGTCGGCCATGAACTGATGGTGCCGAATGTCGGCGACTACCAGACGCTGACATGGCACGGCAACGCACAGGCGCTGGTGCATAACAACAACGGCGTCGAACTGTTGTCGAACATCTGTCGTCATCGCCAGGCGGTGATACTGAAGGATCGCGGCAACGCCAACAACATCATCTGCCCGCTGCACCGCTGGACCTACGGACTTGACGGCAAGTTGCTTGGTGCGCCGCATTTCGCCGACACGCCGTGCCTCGATCTGGCGCGTACGCCGCTGTCACGCTGGAACGGACTGCTGTTTTCAGGCAAACGCGACGTGGCGCGCGATCTCGCGCGCATGGGTGTGATGCAGGATCTGGATTTCTCCGGCTACAGGCTCGATCGCGTCGAAGTCGAGGAATACGCCTGCAACTGGAAAACCTTCATCGAGGTCTATCTCGAGGACTACCACGTCGAGCCCTTCCATCCGGGACTCGGTCAGTTCGTCAACGTGTCGGATCTGCGCTGGGAATTCGGCGACTGGTACAGTGTGCAGACCTGCGGCATCAAGAATGCACTTGCCCGCCCCGGCAGCCCCGTCTATCAGCGCTGGCATGAGCAGGTGTTGCGCCATGATGAAAACAAACAACCCGCGCACGGCGCGATCTGGCTGACCTATTTCCCCAACATCATGGTCGAGTGGTATCCGCATGTGCTGGTGATCAGCGCGATCATTCCGCGCGGTCCCGAAGCCTGCAGCAATGTCATCGAGTTTTATTATCCGGAAGAGATCGCCTTGTTCGAGCGCGAATTTGTTGAAGCCGAACAGGCGGCCTATCGGGAAACCGCGGTGGAAGACGCCGAGATCATTGCGCGCATGACCGAGGGCCGCCGCGCGTTATGGCAGCAGGGGCGCAGCGAGACGGGACCTTATCAGTCGCCGCTGGAAGACGGCATGTTGCATTTTCACGAATTCCTGCGCCGTGAAGTGGCGCCGCATATTTAAATCCAGATCATAAATATATAATAAAATCAATTAGTTACAGTATATTTA
>JAKFUJ010000356.1 GCA_021732805.1 Betaproteobacteria bacterium
CATTTACGCGGCCTCGCCCCCGCTGGGCGACTCGACATCGACTCCACCGGCCTGCTGGTGCTGACCCAGGACGGACGCATTGCCAAGCAGCTAATCGGCGAGAATTCCCGGGTCGAAAAGGAATATCTGGTGCGGGTCACCGGAAAGTTGAGCAAGGAAGGTCTGGCCCAACTCAACCATGGTCTGTCGCTGGACGGCGAAGCATTGCGGCCTGCCGAAGTCTCGTGGCAGAACCGCGACCAGCTGCGGTTCGTGCTGCGCCAGGGCAAGAAACGCCAGATCCGCCGCATGTGCGAGCTGGTCGGTCTCGTTGCCATCGGCCTGAAGCGGGTGCGCATCGGCAAAGTCATGCTCGGCGACCTGCCCGACGGGCAGTGGCGCTACCTGCGCGTCGACGAAACGTTCTGACGCGCCCTTCTATCCGGGGCGTTTGACTGCGGTTTTGGGCGCGGCGATCCGGCGCTTTGCCGGCGGCTTGGCGGCAGACGCCACCACCACCGGCTGGGTTTCCGCCAGTTTCGCCGTCAGCCGGGTCAGTTCTTCGTGCAAAGCCGGCGGACCGACTATCGCTGCCAGCCGCTGCTGACGCTGGGCATCGCTGGGCAACGCATGCAGTCCCGTCAGATACAGCAGCAGATCCTCCGTGGTGTGGTACTCCTCGCCGGCCACGCGCGGGAAATTGCGCGGGAAATTCGCATACTCAGGCGTCTTCCCCGGAAACAGCACCTGCGACACAAATCCCATGCAGCTCATGCACAGCTCGCCTGTCACGCCGTTCAATTCGCAATACGGCACGTGGTTGCGCACCAGCGGCGTCACCCGCCGCATCAGGTTGCCGCGCAGCGTGCGCATCGCCGTGTCGTTGGCAAAAGGGCGGAGGCCGTACAAATGACGCACCTTGAATACCTTGCCGTGGGCGTCGACCTCACCGTCTGCAATGAACGGCGTCACCTGCACGCCCAGTCCCGGAAATGACCAGGCAATGCGCCGGTCCGGCAATTCAATGCCGACCTGCGTTTCCTCCTCGCCATCCGGTGCGGTGATCACCCAGTAATGTACATAACCGGCCTGCTGCTCACCGTTCGAGGTAACCACTGCAGACCCAGCCTGCACCACGGCCGGTTTGGCCTTGGTTGTTGCTGCAGGCTTTTTGGCAGTACGGGAGGCCGCCGCTCTGGTATCGGTGGCGGCATCCGCCATCGCCGGCAGCAGCAAAAAAATCAACAGGGGAATGAGGCGCATGGTGCGATTGGGCCAGGGGCCGCAGCAAAAGTTCAGCGGCGGAACCGGAGGCTCGGGTGAGCGGTAATGGTTTAACGCGACAATGATCGATATCGCGTACAGGCCATGCGTATCTGTCGCCTAGCGACGACTCGCCAGCAGTTGCGGCAGATCGGCCACACTGTTCAGCAGATGCGTATGCGGCAAAGACTGCATCTGGTCGCGTCCATGAGCACCGGACAACACGCCGATGTTCAGCGCGACCCCGGCGTTATGGCCCGCCTGCAGATCAAGCACGGTGTCGCCGGCATTGGCCACGCGGCGCACATCGACCACCCCGCTCGCCTCCATGCAGCGGAAAATCATGTACGGCGCCGGCCGGCCCAGCGGCACTTCATCGCCACAGACCACAGCATCGACCACGCCCTCGCGCCAATGCAGGGCGTCCAACAGCAGATCGGTGGTCTCGCGATCAAATCCGGTGTTCAACGCCACGCGCACGCCGCTGCCGCGCAAGGTATCGATGGCTACGCGCGCGCCGGGTACCGGCTCGACGGTGCCCTCGAACACTTCGGCCAGATGCTGCACAAACGTTGCGTACACCTGCCCGGATCGTGCCTGACGATCACGGCCTTCCGGAATCAGATTGAGGATTGCCAGCCGTTTCGACGCGCCGCGCAGGCTGTTGATCGCCTGCGGCGTCACTGCGATACCGTGTGCCGCCAGCGCCGAGGTAAACGCCTTGGGCACCTGGCCCGCATCGCGCACCGTGGTGCCGGCCATGTCGCAGATCACCAATCCGATTTTTTCGCTCAATTCATTCTCCATTGGCAACGGTCTACAGCAACTCAATGCCAAAACGTCGCACAGTCAGCGCAAACAAACCAAAACACGCCACAGTAATCACCACACAGGCGGCGAGTGTCGGCCAGAAACCGATCCGCGGCAACAACGCCGGAAATACCAGAAACATCGGCAGCGTCGGAATCACGTACCAAAAGGTATACCAGGCATGATTGGCGATTTTCTCCGGCGGCTGCTTTTCAACATACAGCCAGATCAGCGCCAGCACCGTCACCATCGGCAGTGCGGCAACAAAACTGCCGAGCTTGTCGCTGCGTTTGGCGAGTTCAGACACCAGTACAACAACGGCTGCCGTAAGAAAGTATTTGGTAATAATCCAGGCCATGGGGCGATCTCCGGTTTCCGCGGATTCTACCGCCAGACGTTGCCCGCCATGCGAGGGTCGCCTACCATCGGCGCTCCAGTTAAGGAATCTGCATGGACCATGAACTCAAAGGCAAGGTCGCCGTGGTCACCGGCGCCACACGCAAACGCGGACTCGGCCGTGCCATCGCGCTGGCGCTGGCCCGCGCCGGCGCCGATGTCGCCGTCACCGGCAACAGCCGCAAGTCATCCAGCCTGACCGCCGATGAACAGAAGGACGGCTGGCGCGGGCTGCCCGACGTCGTCGAAGAAATCGAGACGCTGGGCGTACGCGCGTATGGCGCCTACATGGACGTGCGCAAGGCCGAAGACGTGCAGCGCATGGTGCAGGAAGTCGTCGGCAAGCTCGGCCGCATCGACATCCTCATCAACAACGCCACCTATCCCCGCGCTGCCGACCGCGTGCCGGTGCAGGAACTTGACGACGACCTGTGGCGCACCATCATCGACATCAACCTGACGGGGACCATGCTCTGTTCGAAATACGTATCGAAACAGATGATCAAACAAGGCGATGGCGGCAGCATCGTCAGCATTTCCTCGGGTGCTGCGCTGAAAGCGCCGGCAACCTTTTCTGCCTACGCTGCATCCAAGGCCGGCATGCACGCGCTGATGTCATCGCTGGCCGATGAACTGGGCGAACACGGCATCACCGCCAACGTGATCGCACCGGGTTTCCTCGACACCGCGCGCATCGATACGCTGCGTGACCCGGCGAAATGGGAAAAGCGCCTGTCGACCATTCCGATCAAACGCCCGGGCACTGTGGAGGAAGTTGCCGATCTGGTGCGTTATCTCTGCGGTCCCAGCGCACGCTGGATCAGCGGCGACGTGCTGCTGATGACCGGCGGTGAGGTGCGCCGGGCGGCGCGTTAACAAGGCGCCACAACGCCCGCTGGGATGGGTTGCCGGCGGCTTTCCAGGCCGGGGCCGTCGCGATGACGAACTCCCGTGTAAGGAACCGGGGCTGCCTGCTACCAAGAGACTGCTATGATCGCTTTTCGGCCGCGCCTTTCAATAAACCAACCGCAGGAGTAACCATGCCCAAAGCCCGTGCCGTTTCCCTTGCCGCATCCGCCCTTGCCGGCGCCGCCCTGATGACCAGCCTGCCGGCTTCCGCGCAGGTCGACCCCAACCGCTTTCTTGACCAGTTCGAGGCCACTTTCGGCAAGTTCGAGGGCTACCGCCGCTCGGGCGCCAAGGGTATCTGCGCCGTCGGCGAGTTCACCGGCAGTGCCGAGGGCCGTGCGCTGTCGACCGCCTCCGCTTTCAGCGGCAAACCGGTGCCGGTGATCGCGCGCTTCTCGGTTGGCGGCGCCAGCCCGAAGGCCGCCGACAACGCGCGCAGCCAGCGCAACATGGCCCTGCAATTCAACCTGCCCGGCGGCGAAACCTGGCAGATGGGCAATATCTCGGCGCCGGTGTTCGGGGCCGCCACGCCGGAGCAATTCCTTGGCCGCCTGCAATCGCTGCAGCCCGACCCGGCCACCAAAGCGGCCGATCCGGCCAAGGTGAAAGTATTCGCCGAGGCCAACCCCGAGGTTCTGCTGCAGGGCCGCTACTTCGCCAGCCAACCGGTGCCGGCGAGCTTCGGCACAGTTAACTACTGGGGCGTGCATGCCTTTGCCTTCGTCAACGCCAAAGGCAACAAGCAGTTCGGCAAATGGATTTTCGAACCCGCGGGCGGCACGCAGGGCCTGAGCGACGAAGAAGCCAAGACCAAGGGGCCCAGTTTCCTGTTTGACGATCTGCGCCAGCGGGTAGCATCCGGCAGCGTGGCCTTCGACTTCAAGCTGCAGCTTGCGCAGCCCGGCGACCGCATCGACAGCGCCGTGGTGCCGCTGCCCGATGACCGCCGCAAGGTCAACATGGGCCGCCTGGTCATCAAGTCGGTGGCCGCCGATGCCGCCGGCGAGTGCCTGACGATCACCTACAACCCGATCGTGCTGCCCAAGGGTGTCGAACCCTCGACCGATCCGATGCTGAGCGCGCGTGCCGCGCCCTATGTCGTCGGTCTGGGCCGCCGCCTCGGCGAAGGCGCCAAGCAGCAGTAAGCCTCGTTACCCCGGCCGGCTCCCACACTTGCGATCGGCCGGGAATTTCGCGGATGGGCTCGTCGTTGGAATAAACAGGGTCAGCTCACACTGACCCTTTTTATCATCCTATTGATCATCTGCCATCACTGGCTACCGCGCCAAGTCAGAGCGCGCGGCCGTCGTAGTGCTGCACCGGAATGGCCGCCAGATCAACGTCTTCCAGGCAGCGGATGTTGATCGCCGCCATCGCATTGCCTTTCGGGTCGGTGGCTTCGCCGTACGGATGGATGCCGCACACCGGGCAGAAGCGGTGTTGGATGGCGTGTTTGTTGAAGGTGTAGGTGGCCGCGTCGCTTTCGGGCGTGAGCAGATGGAGTTTGTCCCGCGGCACGAACCACATCAGCGTGCCTTTGCGCTGGCAGATGGAGCAGTTGCAGGCCATCGCGCCCTTGATCTCGCCTTCAACTTCAAACGCCACTTTGCCGCAATGGCAGCTACCTTTGTATTTCATCGCCGGTCTCCTCTTGCAAACATTCAATTTTGCGCCCGATGAATGAACAGAGAATTTCAGGTGTTCGGTTCATTTTTCCAGGCGCCGCGGATATTGAGGACAGCCAGGGCGATCTGCAGCGCGATCAGCGCATAGGCTTCGTCGTGCCAACCCCAGATGATCCACAGCACATTGCTCAGCAGAAAACACCAGAAACCAATCAGCCGCCGGCGTTTGGTCTGGGAAGCGATCAGCCATGCGGCGGTCACCGTGACGATCATCGCCGGCCACTGGAGCTGGTGCAGGTAATCCATGGTTTTGATCGAGGTGTTCCGCCCTCAAAGCACTGATCAAAAAATATCAATTAAATCAATTAGTTATAAAGTTTCCGTGATTCAGAATTCGATCCCGAGGTTAATGGAATAAAAACGCTGTTCGCCACCGCCGGTGAATTCTTCACTGCGCTTGATGCGGGTCACCGACAAACGCACCTTGTCGATGCGCGCCGACAGGCCGGCGGTAATGTCGTACACCTTGCTGTCGCTTTCCACACTCGGGCCGCTGCGAAACAGTGATCCATCAAGAAAAATGTTGTGGGCGATCAGCCGGCCATCAACGCCGGCAAAGCCAAACCATTCCCAGGATTGGCGGCGGCCCGCGTCATACTGGCTGCGCGTGTTCTTGAGCATCGCGCCGCCGGGTTCGATGCTGTCGGGGCCAAAGCCGGTCATGTTCTGGCCAACGCGCACGATGCCGCCGACGCGCGCCAGAGTCATGATGTTGCCGATGCTGCCGCCGATGTGCGGCACCAACTGCACGCCCGTGCTGGGACCGTAACGACGCTTGTGCAGATAAGTCAGCAGCAGGCCGGGTTCGGCACGAATCTGGTTGCTCCAGCCCTTGGGCTCGGGTGCATCCACAATATCATGGACGAGTGTCTGCACCTGCTTGCCCAGCGCCGGCGGTCCGACGAAGCCAAGATCGACTTCGACGGTATGCAGCCGGTCTTCCTTGACGCTTTGCGCCACCGCGCCGATGTACGCCCACGCCGCCCACGGCCGGTCATTCGGCTGTGGCGCGGCAATGGTGATGTCCCTTGGTGTGTAAAGATTTTGTCCGATGAACAGCCCGAAGTGATTGCTGGCGCCGTCGGTAATTGCATTGAGCAGCGTATCCGGCGGCAAGGTAAAAAATTTGCTGACCTTGCCTGCCGGTATGCCGCCGCCGATCTTGAAGCCGTTGGTGTAGTACTGGTCGCTGCTGCCAAAGGAGTCGTTCTCGAAGAACAACTGGATCTCGCTGCCGCGCAAATCCAGCGGCGGTTCAGTCGCTGCATCCGCGGCATGTGCCGGCACTGCAAACCACAGCAATCCGGCAACGATCAGTCGCGCTAAAGCATGCCGATGTAAGCGCCTGCCAACAGAAAAAATACTCTTATAAATCAATTCGATACTTCTTCATCTTGCGCGGATCCAGGGTCATGCCGATGCCCGGGCCTGGCGGCAGTTGCAGACAGCCGTTTTTGATCAGCGGGTCTTCATTGGCAACGTGATCTTTGGCGTCGATAAAACTGGAAAACTCGTGCGCATGCGGCGTGGTGTAGATGCCGGCAAAGTGTGCGGCGGCCACGCAGCCGATCTGCATGTCGGCCTGGGTGCCGTTGTGCGCAGGGATATAAAACGATTTCGCCAGCGCCAGCACCTGCCGCGATTGCGTGTAGCCGGTACGCGCGCATTTGATGACCACCGCGCGGATGCCGCCGAGTTTCAATTCATGCAGCACATCGTCCGGGGTCATGCAGGAATCATCGCCGGAGATCGGCACGCGCGTGCGTTCGGCGCAGTAGCGTTTGCCGGCGCCATCGCGCGCCGGGATTGGTTCCTCGATCAGCGCGACATTGACTTCTTCTAAATACGGCGCGGTTTCGAGCAAGTCCTGCGACGAGTAACCCTGGTTGCAGTCGATGGTGATCTCATGATCGTCGCCGACCAGCTTGCGCAAAGCGCGGAGCAAGGCGATATCGCGCTTTTTGTCGATGCCGCAT
>JAKFUJ010000200.1 GCA_021732805.1 Betaproteobacteria bacterium
CTGGATGACGGGCGCCATGTCGTTCAGCGTGTCGTACTTGAGGTTCTTGTAGAGACTGGGCGAGGTGGTATAGCTGCCGGAAATCAGCAGCAGCGTGTAGCCGTCTGCGGGCGACTTCAGCGCGATTTCGCTGCCCAGCGTGCTGCCGGCGCCTGGACGGTTATCGACAATGAATTGCTGGCCCATGGCTTTGTTCAGCGGCGGCGAAATGGCGCGCGCGATGAAATCGGAACCGCCACCTGGCGCGAAGGGGACAATGATGCGCACCGGTTTCACCGGATAGTTTTGCGCCAATGCGAAGCTGCTGCACATGCACAGCGCGGTTGCGGTTGCTGCCAACATGCGGGTATTCATGAGTACTCCTCTCGGGGGTGTGTGGTGCAGGGATGCAATGATATCCACTATGCGGTATTCTTGGAACACAATCGGTTCAATACAAAATTTAAGGAGGAAGATCAATGAATTGTATTTCCCGTCATCGTAAAACAGGGCCGTTGCTGCTGGCCGCAATCGGGCTGGTCATGCCGGCGGCGCATGCACAGGCAGCGGATGTGTATCCGACGCGCCCTGTACGGATCATCACGCCGGCGGCGCCCGGCGGCACCACGGATTTTCTGGCCCGTCTGCTTGCGGCACATCTGACCAAGACCTGGAGTCAGCAGGTCATCGTCGACAATCGCGGCAGCGCTTCGGGTGTCAATGGTGCGGAGATGACCAAGGATTCCGCGCCTGACGGCTACACACTGTTTATTCCGTATCACCAGCACACGGTCAACGCCGCCATACTGCCGAAGCTGCCTTATCACCCGGTGAATGATTTCACGCCGATCTCGCAGATGACCGCAGGCGGGCTGCTTCTGGTGGTAAATCCGTCGCATCCGGCAAAAACGGCCAAGGATTTCGTGCAGTGGAGCAAGACCACAAGGGATCCGATGAATTTCGGTTCCGCGGGTATCGGCAGCGGCGGCCATCTCGCAGGCGAACTCTACAAGCTGATGACCGGAGTCAAGGCGCAGCACATTCCGTATAAAGGCACGGGGCCGGCGATTGTGGGTCTGATCAGCGGGGAATATCACTTTAACTTCATGGGACTGACTGGTGCATTCGGCCAGGTACGTGCAGGGAAACTGCGCGGCATTGCGGTAAGCGGACCCAAGCGTCTGCCGGCGGCGCCCGACATTCCGGCGATGACTGAAGTCTTGCCCGGATTCGAGGTCGTTGGCTGGTATGGCGTGGCCGCGCCGGCCAGATTGCCCAAGCCGTTGCTGACCAAGGTGCATGCCGATGTCGCGGCTTACGTGAAATCGCCGGAGTTCGGCAAGATTGCGGAGAATAATGGTTCCGAGGCAGTAACCAATTCTCCCGAGGAATTCCGCCAGTTCATGTTGAACGACATGAATAAATGGGCGGATGTGGTGAAGCGCGCCGGTATCAAGTTCTGATCGGGCGGTTTGTTGCCGACGCTTTTTCGGCGTTGTCTTGCCGAAAGAAAAAAGGAGCGGATTTCCCGGCTCCTTTTGTGTCCTGCCCCGTGAAGTGCCAAAAGCCGGCTAGTTGAACTTCACCACTTTCGGATCAAATTCCAGTCCGAGGCCGGGACGTTGCGGCACGGTCAACTGCCCATCCTTCGGTTGCGGCACGTCGCGCCACAGGCCCGATGACCAAGGCATGTATTCCACGGTCAGTCCGTTGGGAATCGCGGACACCAGATGCACGTGGATCTCCGGCGCAAGATGGCTGACCACCGGCAGGTTGAAGGCTTCGGCCATGCCGGCGATTTTCAGCCACTGCGTGATGCCGCCCGCGCGCAGCACGTCGATCATCACGATGTCAACCGAACGCGCTTCGAGCATCTGGCGAAACGGCGCGATGCCATAAACGTATTCGCCGCCGGCGACCGGCGTATCCAGTGCATCAGCAACCCGCGCGAGACCGTCGTAATCGTCGGCGGTGGTGACATCCTCCAGCCAGAACAGCCGGTATTGATCGACCTGCCTGCCGATGGAAATCGCCTGGCGCACATCCCAGCGCTGGTTGATGTCGCACATCAGGTCGATTTCATAACCGACGGCTTCGCGAATCCGGCGGATGTGTTCGACTTCTTTCACAGGGTTGGTGTCTCCGGGGAGCGCCAACTGGGTTTTCATTTGCTTGAAGCCGCGGGATTTGAGCAGTGCCGCTGCCTTTTCAAGGTGTTCCAGCGGGAAATGACGCATCAGCGCGCCGCTGGCGTAAGTGTCGATGCGGTTGCGATGACCGCCGGCGAGTGTGGCCACCGGCTGGTTGTGCACCTTGCCCTTGATGTCCCACAGCGCAATGTCGATGGCCGACAGCGCCAGGGTCATGATGCCGCCGGGTCCGGCGTGCGATGCGGCGTTGCGCAGCTTTTGCACAATGGCTTCGATGTGCAGCGGATTCTCGCCGATGGTCAGCGCGGCGAATGATTCAACGGCACTCAGCAGCGCCTTGTCGAGCGCGCCGCCGAAAAACGTGAAGCCCAGCCCCTCGACGCCCTGATCGGTGCCGAGTTTCAGTGCAATAAAATTTTTCGAGCCGGGCGTGGTCGGGCCGTCGGCGAGCGGCTCATCCTGGGGTAGTGAAACGAGCGTGGTGCTGGCGTGGGTGATTTTCATGTTTTGTGCAATGGTCGGATTATTAAAAAGAACCGCGACTATCGCATATTCGCCAAATTTGGTGAACGGGTGAACGGGTGAACGGGTGAACGGGTGAACGGGTGAACGGGTGAACGGGTGAACGGGTGAACGGGTGAACAAAATTTCGTGGTTCTTACCCTCTCCCCGTTGCACGGGGAGAGGGCTGGGGTGAGGGGTATTCACTCGTTGACCCGTTCACTTTTACAGAAGTTCAGGGGCGCTGCGCGTATACCTCATCAAAACGCCGTTCGAGCTCGGCGTGCGTGCCGCGCAGACGATCGACCACTTCCCTGGCCCAGTCGTAATACTGGCGTTTGCGTTCCAGCGACCAGCCCTCGGGTGCGCGGGTGCCGAGATCACGCACGTTGCAGATCTTGTCGGCGAGTTTGACCAGTCGCGCCTGTGTGCTGGAATGTTTGGCCTTGGCGACCTGCAGCCGTTTGCGCACTTCCTTGCGTATCCATTTGGTGTCGGTGACTTCGAGCACGATGTCGGCGATTTCTTCGCCGAATTCGCCGCGCAGTTCCTGCCACGAAGTTTCGGTGTCTTCCAGCGTGTCGTGGAGCAGCGCTGCAGCGATGACCATGGGGTCACGCACTTCACCTTCGTCCCACAGTACATGGGCCAGCTCAATCGGGTGATTGATGTAGGGCGAGGCTTCCTTGTCCTTGCGCCGCTGATCGCGGTGTTTGTGCGCGGCGAAAGCCACGGCACGCAGGATCAGGTCCGTGGTGCCGGGTTCGGTGCGGGGCAGTTCGTGCAGGTCCATGGTTATGTCGCGGGTGTTCGCTGACGGACTCCTGATGATGTTATCCAAAAAAATGACAGGCTTGTCAGAGGCATGTTTTTGTCATTATTTATGAAATTTTCAATAGCTATGCAATTTTCAATATTATGCGCTGCGCAGCCGCAGCAGGCGGATCAGACCGATCGCGGCGAACGGCACCACCATACCTATGATCAGCTGCACGATCAGGAGTTCACCCAGTTGGCTGTAATCGGCGGGCACGGTGACGGCCCCGGCCTTTTCCTTGACCTCGCGCGATACGATATAAATCTGGTTCAGGTACTTGGTTCCGAGCGCGGAGGCCGACAGTGCAAGATTGGTGAACGAGGCCATGACCGCGAAATAAGTGGCCTTGAGGTGTGCCGGCGCCGAATTGGCGATCCACGCCAGCATCGGAATCATCGCAATCTGGCCCAGCGGCGATTCCAGCGCAGTATTGGCCAGCGCAATGAAGCGCGCGTCTACCACGCCGCCGGTGACTGCCGCAGTCCATTGGTGCAGGCCGAAATACATGCCGACATAAGGCAGTGACAGCAATCCGCCGACCAGGGTCAGGAAACCGACGACGTAGGCAATCGAGTGATCGGCCATGAAGCGGCGGAACAGGAACATGCCGGCCAGTGTCAACACAGAGCCGATCAGCGACAGCACGGAGATGAACTGCTGGTCGAATTTCAGTTCATCGATAAACCACCAGGTGACACCCTCGCCGGGACCGGGGAGCGCACGAAACACGAAGATGACAATCACGGTGCCAAGCAGCGTGGCGCGCACATCGGGTTCGAGTTCACGGGTCAGCCGCAGCAGCATGAAGGCGATGATGCCGAAGGAACCGGCGAAAATGATTTCCTGGTTGTAGGGGATGTCACTGAAGCCCATGCCCAGCGTGAAAGCGACAAACACCAGACTGCCGCCGAGGATCCACCAGTTCGGTGTAGTGGTTTCGCTGCGCCCGCTGACCAGGTTTTCGATTTCCGCCGTACTGTGACCGAGAGCACGGAGCCGGCGCCGCTCGCGCCGCAGCAGCCACATCGCCGACATTACGCCGGCCACGGAAATCGCCGGAATGAACAGTGCCATCAGGTAGATGCGCCGGTAGATGTCGACCTTCTGGTCTTCGGACAGCGCGCTTGTGCCGCTGAATACGTAAATATTGATTAACGCCACCAGCACGCCGCCGCCGATGATAGCGACACGGCCCAGGGTTTGCATGGTGGTGTTCATCAGCTTGCGTTGCGCAGCATCGATGGTGTTGCCCTGCGCATCGACGCGCGGCACTGCTTCGACGGTCATCGCGTCGGCAACGACGTCCTGCACCACATAACCGACAGCGGCCAGCAGTACGCTGGCGACATACCATGCGCCGGGCGCCAGCATTGCGCTCATCGCGTCGCGGTCGGTGAGCAGACCGACCATGATCGACAGGCTGGCTGCAATCATGCCGGCGCCGATGAACACCATGATGCTTTTCCAGCGCCAGATCAGATCAACCAGATGGCCCAGCGGCATTTTCAGCGCCCAAGGGACGCCGGCCCAGAATCCGAGCGCGGCGAGAAATGCCGCCGACAGGCCGAGGTAGTCCTTGACGAAAAACGTGCCGACGATGCCGGTCAGGCCGGAGATGCCGGCGGCCATATAGACCATCAACGGCGGCAGGTAGGAGAGCCGCATTTCGCGACCCAGCTCGAGAATGTTGAGGTCGATCCAGCGCCCGATCGCGCGTACGGCGGAATTCATAAGTAATTGTTTTTATTTATATTTTTTACGAGGAGATGATGACCGATGCCCGCTCTCAGACCATCGATTCACGCCAGCAGTTCACCGTATAACGGCGCAGTTGCACATTGGCGTCCCAGAAATCAGGCGGCAACCCCGCCTTGTATTTGAGTTGTGCCATGAACTCCGCCGGATCCGGGAACTGGCCCCAGGTTTCCGGAAGAAAAATGCTGTGGTGATGGCCATAACGGAAAACCACGCCGTCGTTTCCCGCGCGCAGCTGTGCGAGGGCCACTGCTTCACTGGCAGCATCGAGTGTCTCCAGCGGCGACAGCACGCTGACCTCGATGGTGACGGTATCGAGTTCAGCACCGTCCAGCGGCTTGAAGCGCGGATCGCGGAGTGCGGCTGCGACGGCGTTTGCCGCCACCTCATCGCGCAAGGGGCGCAGCGCTTCCAGTGTGCCGTTGCGGCCGCGCAGTTTTCCATCGCGCGTCAGTGTGACAAATGCCGAGCCGGGGGTGCTCAACCATGCGGCTTCGGAGACCGGCGCATCTGTCGGCAGACCCAGTTCGCGCCCGATGGCGGCGCGCGCAAGCGGCAGCAGAATGCGGCCTTCGTTGACAAGCATGCGATCGTTTCTCGCGGCAACACCGCGGTTTTTGATGTGTGCGGCTGCTACAATCCGCTGGTCTGATTTTACGACAACCTGAGCTCATCAATGCCGCGATATGTTGCCCTGATACCCGCCGCCGGCAGCGGTTCGCGGATGAAAACCGAAACGCCCAAGCAGTATTCGATGCTGGCCGGGAAACCGTTGCTGCAGCACGCGGTGCACACCTTGTGCAGGCACCGGCTGATCGAGCAGGTATTCATCGTGCTGTCACCGGGGGATCAGCGCTACGGCGAATGTGACTGGCGCGACTGCGCAGGCAAACTTGTCGCGCTGTACTGCGGCGGCGAGACGCGCGCAGCCAGCGTGTTCAACGGACTGCTTGCGATCAACAACGCCGTCGGTGCCGCGGACTGGGTGCTGGTGCATGATGCCGAGCGGCCCTGCCTGCGCGCGGCGGATATCGACCGGTTGATTGCCGAAGTGGGCGACAATGAATCCGGCGGTCTGCTGGCGGTGCCGGTTGCCGATACGCTGAAACGCGGCAATGCAGCCGGAGAAGTATTGCAGACCGAGGCGCGCGAACACCTGTGGCGCGCGCAAACGCCGCAGATGTTCCGTTACCGGCTGCTGATCGAGGCCCTGCGCCGCGCCGACGTGGCCACGGTCACCGATGAAGCCGGCGCCGTCGAGCAGGCGGGGGTGCGGCCAAAGCTGGTGACGGGCAGCGTGACTAATTTCAAGGTGACCTGGCCGGAAGACCTTGCGCTGGCCGAACTGATACTGAAGGACTTCGCAACATGAACATGCGCATCGGGCAGGGCTTTGACATCCATGCGCTGGTTGCGGGGCGCAAGCTGATCATCGGCGGCGTGACCATCCCGTACGAGCGCGGCCTTGCCGGCCATTCCGACGCCGATGTACTGCTGCATGCGATTTGCGATGCGCTGATCGGCGCCGCGGGCCTCGGCGACATCGGCAGACATTTTCCCGATACCGATGCGCGCTACCAGGGCATCGACAGCCGCGAGTTGCTGCGGTCGGTGGCGCGGCTGATGGATGAACATCATTACGTGGTGTCGAACGTCGATGCGACGATCATTGCGCAGGTGCCAAAGATGGCGCCGCATATTGCGGCGATGTGCGCCAACATCGCCGCTGATCTGGCGC
>JAKFUJ010000203.1 GCA_021732805.1 Betaproteobacteria bacterium
CGCACTGATGATCGCGTTCAGCGCATCTTCATTTTTTGCGCGATCGATGGCCTTGGCATACAGCGGATCAGTCGCGAGATCGGGGCGGTTGATCGCCGATGCCACGCGTCGGAACACGGCGTCGCTGGCAGCGGTGATATGGATGTACTGGCCGTCGCGGGTGGGATACAGCGTGTTGGGTGCGTTGCCGGGCAGGCGCGAGCCGGCGCGCATAGCGATGTGATGCAGTTTTTCGTATGCAGGGACGTGCGGCTCCATGAAGCTGAACGCGCCTTCGTACAGCGCAGCATCGATGATCTGGCCCTTGCCGGTTTTATGGCGTACTTCGAGCGCCAGCATTGCGCCCAGCGTGGCATAAAGGCCGGTGATGTAATCGGTGAGTGAAGTTGCGGTGCGGCTCGGCGGCCGGTCGGCGTCCCCGGTCAGGTGGCGCAGACCGCTGACCGACTCGCAGATTGCGCCATAACCCGGGCGTTCGCGGTACGGCCCGGTCTGGCCGTAACCGCTGATGCGCACCATGATCAGTCCGGGGTTGTCGGCCGAAAGAACTTCGTAGCCGAGTCCCCATGATTCCAGTGATCCGGGGCGGAAATTTTCCACCAGGAAATCCGATTGGGCGGCAAGGCGGCGCACGATCTGCCGGCCTTCGTCGGTGCGCAGGTCAAGGCTGATCAATTGCTTGCCGCGAAAAATGCTCGCCGCGTACAGCGATTTGCCCTGGTGGCGTTTGCCCATCGAACGCACCGGATCACCGTCGGCAGGTTCGACCTTGATCACTTCAGCGCCAAAGTCGGCAAACAACCGGCCGCAAAAAGGGCCGGCGACGGTGGAGCCGAGTTCAAGCACGCGGTAGCCGGTAAGCGGTGCGGCGCCGGGTTTTGCAGTGTTGTCCATGATCAAAGAATGAAGCTCTGGTAGCGTTCGAGGCATTCCCGCGACGAACGGATGTTGGCGCGTTTGAGTTTTTCGGCCAGCGCCGCGTCACCCTTGTGCATGGCGGCCAGCAGTGCGCGGTGCTGTTGCAGGCCTTCGGTAGCGCGACCGGGCAGGATGATGATGCGGCGCATGATTTCGCGCGTCTTGTCGTTGATGCTGTCGAGCATGTCGGTGAGCACCGGGTTGGCAGCGGCAGCGGAGGTGCGTCGCCGCAGCAATTCGAGATTGGCGATGTATGTCTCGAACTCGCCGTCCCGGATGAGTTTTTCCATGGGTTTTCCGAACAGCGTGACCAGATCGCGCCATGCACCGGGCTTTGAATGCTGTACGGCGAGCCGCGCGCACAAGCCCTCGAGCATTTCGCGCACATCGTAAATCGCGAATATCTGCTGCAGATCAAGACGCATCACTTCGGCGCCGCGGTTCGGAATGCGCCGGATCAGGCCGCGGCTTTCCAGCGCGCCGAAAGCTTCGCGTACGCGCGCGCGCGACACCCCGAATTCAGCGGCGAGTTCGGCTTCGAGCAGCTTGGCGCCCGGGGAGTACTCATGGCCGGCGATGCGCTCGCGCAGCACCGTGACCAGGTCGACATCCGGGTTGGGAGCGTCAAGGGCGGGGCGTTTGGGCATGGCCGGATGGTATTTTTTGTCGGCTTTATTGTCAATTATATTGTTGACAATATAAGTTGCCTGAAATCAGTTGCCTGAAGCGGGTTCTGACAAGCCCGCAGAAGCGCGCCTGCACCGGCCAATCCCGGCGCACGGTTGTTTTGTAATTAGCGGATAGAATGGGTTCGGTCAGCGTGTCTTTAAGAGCCTGTTATGAACTTTATAATTTATTAAATAAAATCAATTACTTACATAGAATCTCCCTCACCCTTGCCCTCTGCTGCTGCAAGTGTTCCCTTCTCCCTCTGGGACAAGGAAACACTTGGCGCGGAGCAGAAGGGTGGGGATGAGGGAAAGACGTTGCGTTCCGAATAAGTCCATAACAGGCTCTAACAGGCTGTTGAAAAAGTGATGCGCGAGCGCGTGGGGAGCCCCCCAAGGGGACTTCCTTCGGGGCGCGTAGCGGCCAGGCGCACACGCGTGCAAACCTTTGATTTTATGAGGGTTGAAAATCGATCATGCCAAGTTGAAGCGATGTTCTGGAGTTTTTCAACATCCTGCTAAGGAAAAAAATGAATTGCAAATCGTATGTTCTGATTGGTGCATTGATCGGCACGACGGCGGGCATTGCCGGCCCGCCTGCCGTGGCGGCGGAGTACCCGACCAAACCCATACGCCTGGTGGTCGGCTTTCCGGCGGGCGGCGCGGTGGATGTCACGGCGCGGACCATCGCACCTCATTTGTCCGACCGCCTCAAACAACAGGTGGTGGTCGACAACCGCGGCGGGGCGCACGGCAACATTTCCGCCGAGATCGTCGCGCGCGCCGAGCCCGACGGTCATACGCTGTTCCTGGGCACGATCAGCATCCTCGCGATCAATCCGGCGCTTTACAAGAAACTGCCTTTTGATTCGGTCAGGGATTTCGCGCCGATCAGCATTCTGGTGTCGGTGTCCGGCATCGTCGTCGCCCATCCGTCGCTGAAGGTCGGCACCATGAACGAGCTGATTGCGCTGGCCAGGGCAAAACCCGGCGCACTGACCTATGCCACATCCGGCACCGGCAGTCCCGGCCATCTCGCCGGTGAACTGCTGAAAACGCTGGCGAAGATCGACATGCTGCATGTGCCGTACAAGGGCGGCGCTCCGGCGATGGCGGATCTGCTCGGCGGTCAGGTCAACACCATGTTTGCAACGGTATCCACCGCGGTTCCTCACCTGAAGTCGGGCAAGCTGAAGGGGCTGGCCGTCACCTCCTCGCGCCGCGCCGCGGCACTGCCCGAGGTGCCGACAGTTGCCGAGGCGACCGGTTTCCGCAGCTACGAAGCCAACAACTGGTACGGCATGCTGGCGCCGGCGCAAACGCCGGCGGCGATCATCGGCAGACTGAACACCGAATTGCATGCGGCGCTCAAACAGCCCGATGTGCGCAGCAAACTGCTGGCTCAGGGGCTGGAGACTTCGCCGAGCACGCCGGCCGAGTTCAGCGCCTACCTGAAAAGCGAAATCGTAAAATGGGCCAGGGTCGCGAAAGAGGCGGGTGCGCGGGTTGAATAGTCCGCGTGGTCGGCATGTTTCGGGAAATGACTTGATCAAAGCACGAGCTACAGCAGCGGGATGTTTCTCAGGGTTTTGAACGGACGCATGCGGGGACTTTCATACTGTGTAGCTGCGTTTTGATTCAATCCCGACAGCGAGATTTTGAAAATCGTATAAACTATTGTTTTTAAATAGTTTTTATGTATTTCATGCTGCGTCCCTCGGCTTTGCCGGCCATCGATTGACGCTATGATGTTTCGTTTCGGAGGTGTGCTGATGAGCAAGACCGTGATTCATCGCGATCCCGACATACAGGGCGGCGTTCCGGTGTTTGTCGGTACGCGTGTGCCACTGAAGAATCTCTTTGACTGCCTCGAAGCCGGTGAAAGCCTCGACCAGTTTCTTGAGGATTATCCTTCAGTCACACGTGAGCAGGCGGTGACCGCGCTGGAACTCGCGCGCGAGGCCGCTTCCGAGCATGCGCCTGCTGCTTGATGAATCCCTGCCGTGGCGTCTCGCCCGGCTGATCGAGGGGCATGCAGTTTAGTCGGTGCAACGGGCCGGAACGTTATCCCGTATTTCTGTTATATGAAGGTATCAACAGCACGACATTCTGGTGTTTTTGTTCATGACGGTAATCGTTAGCACTATTTGGGGTGGTCGGATAAGTATGATTGCTGACCGTCGGATCTCGCGCCGCTTGCCGGGACAAGATGTGGAGATCGTGGATGACGATTCGAACAAGCTTATCGTTGTTCAGTGCTACGGCGCTCTGTTCGCTATCGCATACACGGGAGTAGCCGCGGCTCATGAATCATGGATGGACTGCATAATTGCGGAGTGCCTCACACACAGAAAACTTGAGCTATCCTTAGCTGCACCTGGTGCGTCAATGCTCGCTCGGCCCGCATTCGCATTGATCAATGAATTGAGGATTAACCTAAACGGAGCCCTGAACTCTGATCGGCAGTCGAGATTAGAGCGGCTGGAATTGCTTGTTCAAGGGTGGGACATTAGGGGGGTAAGGCCGCGTACCTTTTCATGCAAGCTCATCCGCGGATCTGTCCAACCGAATGGCAATAGGTACTTTGAGTTAAAACATCATGCTGTCGCAAAGTTCTTCCGTGAGCATCCGACGGGTCTTTGGGGCGAAACGCTTGGAGACGACGGCGGTGCGATTCCTGGGGCTCTTGAAGATCTGCACTCGAATGTCGGGTTCACGCACGACGACGTTGAGCGGCATCTCCGTGAAGCTATCCTGAGTCGCTCCCGCGAGACATGGACAGTGAGTCCTGCCTGTGTTGCGCTCCAACTCGACCCCCGCATTCCAGATGGTCAGGTAATGGTAACTTACTATCCTCACGACACGTCAGCCTCTGGCTATCCGCTATTGAGTCCTTGGGTCTTAACGCCGCGCATGATCTGTGCGCCATCTATCGCTAGCTCTGCTTACTCGCCACGCTCTGATTGTGGGAGCTATTTGCTTGGGGGGTTCTCTGACGGTAATACCCATCTTCATGTGAACACGCGACTACCCGCAGAGTATGGTATGCCTTCAGGTGAAGGACCGGTGCGGTTCCGGTTTCAGCCCCGGGCGGTCGTGCCATGATGTGCTGCCGTTAAGCATAATCCCCGCTTGCGCCGGACTCTCAACCAGCGGCAGTACGATTGCTGGTTTCGCGCCGATCAGGCGGATCGTTGGACGGTAGACCAGCTACGATGGCTGACATCAACTAGTTTGCAAGTAGGGCGCATTAAGCGCAGCGCAATGCGCCGCATGTAAAAAAGGTGCCTAACAAATGACTTTGCCGAAGCCCCTCACCCCAACCCTCTCCCCGCAAGCGGGGCGAGGGAGACTTTGATTTTGATGCGCGCTCATAGCACTTGATGGACCTTTTTCCGCAATTCGACAACAGCTATACCCGTGACCTCGAAGGCCTCTACGTGCTGTGGAAGGTCGCCGAGGTTCCTGCTCCGAAGTTAATCAAGCTCAACCACGCACTGTCCGAAGAGTTGGGTCTGGATGCCAAAGCGCTGGACTCTCCCGAAGGCGCGCTGATCTTCTGCGGCAACAAACTCCCCGAAGGCACGGCAACCATCGCCCAAGCCTACGCCGGTCACCAGCAAGCGTAGCCCGTATGTAACGAAGTGAAATACGGGAACAGGGAGCGATTTCCCGTAATCCGCTGCGCTTCTTACGGGCTACGAAAGGCGGTGACTCGTGAGTGGTCGCGTTGTTTGGTCTATCATGTTGACGTGACGACGATAATCACATCTGCCGCAGAGGTTTTTGCTTTCGACAACACTTACGCCCGCAATCTTGAGGGTTTGTACGTGCCGTGGAAAGCGGCCGAAGTCCCCGATCCCAAGCTGATCAAACTCAATCACGCTCTGGCCGATGAGCTTGGTCTTGATGCCAAAGCGCTCGATTCCCCGGAAGGCGCGCTGATCTTCTCCGGCAACCAACTCCCCGAAGGCACGGCAACCATCGCCCAGGCCTACGCCGGTCACCAGTTCGGCGGTTTTTCGCCGCAACTCGGCGACGGTCGCGCGTTGCTGCTGGGTGAAGTCATCGACAAACATGGCAAGCGTCGTGATATCGCCTTCAAGGGTTCCGGCCGCACGCCGTTTTCGCGCGGCGGCGACGGCAAGGCGGCCCTCGGCCCGGTGCTGCGCGAATACATCATCGGCGAAGCGATGCACGCGCTGGGCATCCCGACCACACGTGCGCTTGCCGCTGTGACCACCGGTGAATTCGTGCGCCGCGAGCGCAATCTGCCGGGGGCGGTGCTGACGCGTGTCGCGTCCAGTCATATCCGCGTCGGCACCTTCCAGTTTGTCACGGCGCGCGGCGACATTCCCCTGCTGCGCCGGCTCGCCGATTATGTGATCGCCCGTCATTATTCCGATCTCAAGGGACAACCCGAACCTTGTCTGGAACTGCTGAAAGCGGTGTGCGAAAAGCAGGCTGAACTGATTGCGCGATGGATGAATGCCGGCTTCATCCACGGCGTGATGAATACCGACAATGTGACGCTGTCGGGGGAAACCATCGACTATGGTCCTTGCGCATTCATGGATCGCTACGATCCAGCGACGGTGTTCAGTTCCATCGACGAGCAGGGGCGTTATGCCTATGCCAACCAGCCGCCGATTGCCAACTGGAATCTGTCGCGGCTGGCCGAGGCGCTGTTGCCTTTGCTGATCGAAGAACAAAATAACGATCAGGACAGGACGGTGGCACGGGCGACAGAAGTGCTGGAAGCATTCCAGGTGCGTTATCAGTACCACTGGCTGCGAGGCATGCGCAAAAAGCTGGGATTGACGCGGGATGAGAACGAAGATTTCGATCTGGCCGCAGATTTCCTGAAAACCATGGAGGGGCAGGGCGTGGATTTTACGCAGGCATTCCGCAGGCTGGCCGATGTCGTGCAGGGCGCGGGTGCGTTGAGCGAAATCGGCCTGCACAAACTGTATGCCGACGACACGGCATTGAATGCGTGGCTGCCGCGCTGGCGTGAGCGCCTGAATGCCGAGTCGATTTCTCCCGTGCAGCGTGCGCAGGCGATGCGCGCCGTCAATCCGGTTTATATTCCGCGCAACCACAAGGTCGAGGAAGCACTGGATGCGGCGGTCGAACTGGGCAATTACGCGCCGTTCGGGCAATTGCTTGATGTATTGCAACAACCTTTTGTGGAGCGCGCCGGTCTGGCGGCTTATGCAGAACCGGCATCGGTCAATGAGTCCTCGGGTTACCGGACGTTTTGCGGTACCTGAACTGGATTTTCGT
>JAKFUJ010000115.1 GCA_021732805.1 Betaproteobacteria bacterium
CATCTCCGAGGCCTGTTACCAAGTGCTGATTCATGACCGGCGCAACTGCGGTGCATCCGCCGTCATGCTCTCGGACGAAGCCGCCGAACATGAAGTCTGGGCCTATGACCTGCATGCGTTGCTCAAACAAATCGGCGCGCTGGCGGCCGCATCTCCTGTTTTTGTCGGCGGCAGTTCTTCCGGCTGTCGCATGTCGCTGGCATTTGCGCTGCGATATCCACAGGCGGTGCGCGGGCTGCTGCTATGGCGTGTAACCGGCGGCGCGTTCGCCGCACAACGGTTGGCAAAGGAATATTACGGCCAGTACATCGCCGCGATGCAGTCCGGCGGCATGGCCGCGCTGTGCGCGATGCCGCATTTCCGCGACCTGATCGTCGCCCACGCGCCGAACCGCGAACCGCTGATGAATGCCGATCCGCAGCAGGTGATTGCTGCGATGAAACGGTGGAGTGCAGGTTTCCTGCAGGAAGCGGATCTGCCGGTGATCGGCGCCACCGAAGCGCAACTGCGCTCGATCAAGGCGCCTGCCTGCGTCATTCCCGGCAACGACAACACCCATCCCAAGGCGGTCGGTGAAACACTGGCGCGCCTGTTGCCGGATGCTGAACTCAGCATCCTGTTTGCCGAGCACCTCGATGTGGATGTAGTGCAGCCGGAAGAATGGGCAGGCAGGGAAAACGAAATGGCGGCGATGCTGCTGGCGTTTTTAAAACGCCAAATCCATTAAAGCCGCACCTTCGTCATTCCGGCGACAGCCGGAATCCAGCATGGTTTTGGGGAAATCCTGGACCCCGGCTTGCGCCGGGGTGACGGCATCCTCTTTTACCTCGCTCTACCATTCTCTACGTTTTGTAATCGGGATACAGCTTCTCGATCAGCGCCATGCCCGCCACCCAGTCACGGCTGGCCGAGTTGTAAACACCGGTCCGCCCGAATTTCGCGGCACGCGCGGCGCAAACCGCAGCGTCAGGCATGATCAGCTTGCCGCCTCCGGCCAAAGCGCCGATCTGCGCGCGACAGGCCAGCTCGAAAAAGTGATGGTAGATATAGGCTTCGGGCAGCGTGGTGCCGCACACCAGCGCGCCATGATTCTCCAGCAGCATCACCCACTGATCACCCAATGCCGCCGCAAGCTGGTCGGCGCCCTCGCGCGTGGTGTCATCCACTTCATTCGGATATCGCGCGATGCGCTTGTAAAAACGCATGGCCTGCTGGGTCAGCGGCAGCAATCCATGTTCCTGCGCCGATACCGCCAGATTCGCCGGTGAGTGTGTATGCACCGCAGAGTGAATGTCGGACCGCGCGCGCAATACCGCAGCATGCAGGTTGTATGCCGCCGGACTGGCCTTGAACGCCGATGTGCCGACCTGCTTCCCGTCGAGGTCGTATTTGACCAGACTGGAAGCGGTCACCTGTTCCATGTACAGGTTGTCGGCCTTGACCAGGAAATGTTCCGGCTCTCCCGGCACGCGCATTGAAATGTGGTTGTAGGTCATGTCCACAAACACAAAATGCGCGACCAGCCGGTGCGCCGCCGCCAGTTCGCAGCGTGCAGTCCACTCCATGTCGCTGATGCGCGGGCGCACAGCACGGGACCGCACGACCCGCAGGGCCACATGTTTCTGTTTGGCGCGCGCGACCATGTCAGCAGTCAGTCGACGAGTTCAGTCAATTTTCGCGCCGGAGATTTTGACGATCTTCGCGTATTTCTCCATGTCGCGGCGCACGAAAGCGGTGAACTCTTCAACACTGCTGCCCACCGGATCAGCACCCAGCCCGATGAACTGCGCCTGCATCTCCGGCGCCTTGACGGTCTTGACCACTGCCGCGTTGACGCGGTTGATGATGGCTTTGGGCGTTTTTGCCGGCGCGAACATGCCAAACCAGTTCACTGCTTCATACCCGGGCACTCCGGATTCGGCGATGGTCGGCACATCCGGCAACTGCGGCGAACGCTGCAGGCTGGCAATGCCCAGCACACGCACCCGGCCGGCCTTGATATGGCCGACGATGGGCGAAATCGAGTTGAACATCATCTGCATGTGGCCGCCGACAACATCGGTCACCGCCTGCGGCGCGCCTTTGTACGGCACATGGACAATATCGGTCCCAGTCATCTGCTTGAACAGTTCTCCCGCCAGGTGATTGGCGACGCCATTGCCGGCAGATGCGTAATTGAGTTTGCCCGGCTGCGACTTTGCCAGCGCAATCAGTTCCTTGATGCTTTTCACCGGCACTGCCGGATGCACCATCAGCACGAACGGCCCGATCGAAATCAGGCTGATCGGCGCAAAATCACGCAAGGTGTCATAGGGAATGTTCTTGCGCAGATGCGGCAGTATGGTCAGCGCGCCGGGACTGCTGATGAACAAGGTGTAACCATCCGGCGCGGATTTCGCAGCAATCTCGGCGCCGATGATGCCGCCGCCCCCGGCGCGGTTGTCGGCGACCAGTTGCTGGCCGAGCTGCTGCGACAATCCCGGAAACACCAGTCGCGCCGTGACATCCGGTGTCGCCCCCGCAGGCACTGACAGAATCACGCGGACTGGCTTGTCGGGCCAGGCTTCTGCCGCTGCCAGTGGCGCCGACACCAAGACAAGAACAAACAAAGACCATATTCTGAGCGGCACATTCATTTCTTTTCCTCCTCCAAGACTGCCGAATGGTAGCAGTTAATACTGCGGGTTAATCGCTTCCCGGTAGAATCGCACACCCGGTTCACATTCGTGAACCGCTCATCCAACAACGACACAAGCAGAGAGGTACAACATGGCCGCAGGCAAGGAACTCGCAGGCAAGGTGGCACTGGTCACCGGGGCAGCACGCAACATCGGACGTTCGATTGCGTTGTCACTGGCGGAAGCCGGCGCGACGGTTGCAGTCAATGCGCGCGCTGCCAAGGAAGATGCCGAGGCCGTCGTCCAGGAAATCCGTGCTACGGGCGGCAAGGCCGATGTGTTCATGGCCGACATCGCCGATGGTACTGCCGTCCATACAATGACCACAGACATCGTCCAGCGTTACGGCAGGCTGGACATCCTGATTCTCAATGCCTCGATCCGCAAGGAAACCGCATTCATCGACATGAGCTTTGAAGAATGGCGCAGCCTGCTGTCGATCACCCTCGACGGCTCCTTCCACTGCGTCAAGGCCTGCCTGCCTGCAATGATCAAGGCGGGGGCCGGCAGCATCGTCACCCTCGGCGGCATGAGCGCACTGTCGGGCGCCAAAAAACGCGTGCACGGTTCCGTCGGCAAACACGGCCTCTGGGGCATGACCCGCGCGCTGGCCAAGGAATTCGGCGAATACCGGATCAACGTCAATTGTGTGGCGCCGGGACAGATGGATACGGCGCGTGCCGCCGGTCGCTCGGAACGCGCCCCCGTCACCAACGTGCCGATGGGACGGCGCTCAACCCCGGAAGAAGTCGCCGGCATCGTGCGTTACCTGTGTACGCCTTCAGCGCAGATGATCAGCGGGCAGCTGATTTATGTCGATGGCGGGCAGCAACAGTTTTAGATGCATGTAAAAGTCCGCGTTGTATGGACAGAATTCAGACCATCGCATCGTCATGCATGAACTGCAACCGCGCGAGATGGGCGTAAAGACCATCGGCGCGCAGCAGTTCATCATGGGTGCCCGTCGAATGCAGCTGGCCGCGGTCGAGCACCAGAATACGGCTGGCATTGCGCACGGTGGCCAGACGATGGGCGATCACCAGCGTGGTGCGGCCACGCGCCAGTTGTTCCAGCGCAGCGGCGACCTGGCGTTCGCTTTCCGCATCCAGTGAACTGGTGGCTTCATCGAGCAGCAGTATCGGCCGGTCCGCCAGCAACGCGCGGGCAATCGACAGGCGCTGGCGCTGGCCGCCGGACAGGCGGATGCCGCGTTCGCCGAGGTCGGTATCGAAACCCTGCGGCAGACGCTCGATGAATTCCATCGCATGCGCAGCAGCGCACGCCGCACGCACTTCTTCCGCGCTTGCACCGGGCCGGCCAAAACGCACGTTCTCGGTGACGCTGGTTGCAAAAATCACCGGATCCTGCGACACCAGCGCAATCGTGCGGCGCAATGCCAGCGGGTCGCAGTGCCGGGTATCGGCGCCGTCGATCAGGATGCGTCCCGACTGCGCATCATAAAAACGCAGCAGCAGCGCGAAAATCGTGGTCTTGCCTGCGCCGGATGGGCCGACCAGCGCGACACGCTCGCCGGGATGCACATCAAACGACAATGCCGACAGTGCGGCTGCATCGGGTCGCGTCGGATAGGCAAAAGCCACGTTTTCAAAACGGATCGCGCCTTTGACCTGCGACGGCAGATCAATGCGCGGTTCGGCAACCACCAGGTCCGGTTGCGTATCCATCAGTTCCATCAGGCGTTCAGTGGCGCCGGCGGCACGCTGGATTTCACCCCATATCTCGGAGACCGTTCCCGCACCGCTGGCGACGATGCCGGCATAAAACACAAAGGCCGACAATTCGCCGGCAGTGAGCCGCCCCTCCAGCACGTCATGACCACCCACCCACAGGATCACGCCGACGGCACAGAACGCGATCAGCATCACTGATGCGATTAACCACGCCTTGACCCGGATGCGTTCGACGCCCGCCGCATACGCTGCTTCGGTGGCGCTGTCGAAGGCTTCCCGCGTCGGTTTCTCGTGGCCGTAGGCCTGCACGGTGCGGATTTCGTGCATGGCTTCATCGACATGCGCCGATACCTCGGCGACACGATCCTGGTTGGCGCGCGACAGCCTGCGCACGCGGCGCCCAACCAGCAAAATCGGAATCAGGGTCGCCGGCACGCCGAGCACGATCAGCGCGGCCAGTTTGGGACTGGTGGTGAACAGCAGCGCCAGCGCGCCGACCATCATCAGGCCGTTGCGCAGGAACATCGACAGCCCGAAACCGATGACCTGGCGCAACTGGTCGCTGTCATTGGTCAGCCGCGACACGATGTCGCCGGTGCGCGCCGTGTCAAAAAATGACGGCGACAGCGTCAATGTATGCGCAAACACCGCGCGCCGCAGATCGGCAATCACCCGCTCGCCGACAGACATCATCAGGTAAAAGCGGATGAACGTCGCCACCGACAGCACCACCGCCACGGCAATCACGCCGCCGAGGGCGGTATTGAGCATCGAAGGATTGCCGCTGCCAAAGCCGGAATCGATGACAAATCGCAAACCCTGCCCCAGTGCCAGCACACAGCCGGAAGCCGTGACCAGCGCAATCAAAGCGACAACGACGCGCCAGCGATAGGGCGCAAGAAAATGCAGCAGGCGGCGCAATTGCGAAACGCTGCCGGTGGCGGGCAGGATGGTCGGGTTGGCGGCGGACATCAGGCTATTTTACGACCCGTTCAAAGGCGGAGCATTTCACAGACGTCGTGTATTGACGCGCACCACCAGATGCGGCGCATTGAGTTTCACCGCCGCGGGTTTCAGCGACGCGATCGTGAATTCGTATTCATCTTCCTTCGACAGGTCGATGCGCATCATCGGCTGCAGCAATGATGCCGGTGGCGGTGATGACTGCGTTGCGTTACTGCTTTCGGGGCTGTTGACCTGGAACTCCTGCTCATGAATGACCTTGCCGCCGCTTTTCAGTGTGGCGCGATAACTGTTCCACAGGCCGGCCTCGTCGCGTTTGCCCCATACAAAATCGGCATGCAGATTGAACGCCACCGTATTCATTTCCGGTTTGAGCAGAATACGCACCGGCGCATATCCGCCGTCCGCGACGGGCTGCAGCGGAACCCGCACCGCTTCCTCGCCACCGAGCAGTCCTTCGCAACCCGCAGTCAGCAGCATCAGCGCTGCCGTAACAAATAAACGCATCTTCATCATGGAAGTATTGAATGTTGCAATGCAATGTCAAGGTATCGACTATACCAGCAGCCTCACCGCAGCACAGCATATGGACCGAGACGCTCGCAAGTCGCAAGCGCAGATGTTCCCCGTTATGCTTGCGGCTTTTATTTGCAGATAATCACGGAGTCCCCCGCATGAATGCATTCGCTGAACTCGCCGGCCAGGTCGCCCTCGTCACCGGCGCCGCAAAAAACCTCGGCCGTGCAATTGCACTGGAACTGGCAGTAGCCGGCGCCAAAGTCGCCATCAACACCCGCGCATCACGTGCTGAAGCTGATGCCGTGGCCGCTGAAATCCGCGCCGCTGGAGGTGCTGCCACGGTCTGTATTGCGGACATTGCCGACGCCAAAGCCGTACAAACCATGTGCGCTGCGGTGGCCGCCGAACTCGGGCCCGTCAACATCCTCGTACTCAATGCCTCGGTGCGCCGTGAAATCCCGTTTACCGAAATGACCTTTGATGAATGGCGCCAGGTGATGGCGATATCGCTCGACGGATCGTTTCACTGCATCAAGGCCGTGCTGCCCGGCATGATCAATGCCGGCGGCGGCAACATCATCACCCTCGCCGGCGATACTGCGCTGACCGGTGCGGTGGGCAAGGTGCACAGTTCATCCGCCAAAAGCGGACTCGCCGGCATGACCCGCGCGCTGGCGCGCGAACTCGGTCCGAAGAACATCCGCGTCAACTGCATCTCGCCGGGACACTTCGACACCACGCGTCCGGCGTACCGCGAAGCGCGGCCATCGGCGCACGGCAATATTCCCCTCGGTCGTCTCGGTGCAGCCGGCGAAATCGCCGCGACCACGCGTTTTCTGTGCGGCCCCGGCAGCGGTTTCATTACCGGCCAGATCATCCATGTCAACGGCGGTCAGTGGATGTTCTAAAAAATA